>CAMHFA010000008.1 GCA_946184255.1 uncultured Bacteroidales bacterium | reverse complement strand
AAAGTGGCGTGTCTACCATTTCACCACACCCGCTTGATTTGGGACTGCAAAGATAGTGAGCATTTTTGAATTCCCAAAACTTTTTAACACTTTTTTTAAGTCAAGGATCAATTTATTTCCCGGATTCAAAAATAATTGCTATCTTTGCAGGCTCCCACGAGTTGGGGCAATACGTTTAATTAATTAAAAACAGATTCACAATGGCTGTTAAAATCAGACTTCAGCGCCACGGAAAGAAGAATTTCGCATTCTTCCACATTGTTGTGGCTGACTCTCGCTCACCTCGCGACGGTCGTTTCATCGAGCAACTCGGCTCCTACAACCCCAACACCAACCCTGCCACCATCATCCTTGACAGTGAAAGGGCTCTTGCTTGGCTCAACGTAGGTGCCCAGCCCACTCTTGTCACCCGCAGGATTCTTTCCTATGAGGGTGTACTTCTCCGCAAGCACCTCCAGGGCGGTGTCGCCAAGGGCGCCCTTACCCAGGAGCAGGCTGACCTCAAGTGGAACGAGTGGAAAGCTCAGAGAGATGGTAAGATCAATGCCAAGAAGGAAGGTCTTGTAAAGGCCGCTGCCGACAAGGCAAAGGCTGCTGCCGCAGCTGAGAAGAAGGTCAATGCTGAAAGGGCCGAGGCCATCGCAAAGAAGGCTGAGGAACTTGCAGAGGCTCAGCGCAAGGCTGCCGAAGAGGCTGCCGCTGCCAAGGCCGCCGAAGAGGCCGGTCAGGAAGCACCTGCAGAGGAGGCTTAATCAGATGTCCGGGGCTTCTTCAGATTTTCTGCGGATCGCCCGGGTACTGAAGTCCTACGGTACCGAAGGGGAAATCCTCGTGGGTTTCCGTGAAATCGGACCTGAAGACTTGAACCTCAAGGAACCGGTGTTCATCATGTTCGATGGACTTCCGGTTCCATTTTTTATTGAATCTTTCCAGCCCAAGGGCTCTTCGAAGGCCCTGGTCCGGCTCACAGGAATGAAGAACCTGGACGACGCTGAAGAAATCTCCGGTTCTGACGTGTTCGCAAGACGATCTGCCCTCCACGACCTCTCCGATGAAGATGAGGGACTGACTGTGGACATGCTTCCGGGTTGGACCTTACTCGACGAGGATGGCCGCAAAGTGGGTATTATTTCCGACTATGAGCCGATTCCCGGCAATACCTGTCTCTACGTCGAAACCGGAAGTGGAACCATAATGGTTCCTCTCCACGACGATCTCATCGTAGACATCGATGACGAGAACCAACTTCTAAGACTCCAGATTCCAGAAGGACTTATATGATGAAACTATCCAAGAATATCCTGCCGGGCTTTGCCGTTATCGTTCTTGCGGCCGCCGCGGCATGGTCCTGTACATCCCGTGTTGAATCTACGGGAGCCATAAAGGTTAAAACGACTTTCCAGACTTCCCGCGAATGGAGGGCAACCATCGACAACCGCGCCGATGCGGTGATGGTCTATGGAGTCGGGAACCGGGACACCAGCTCCGTCTCCGCAGTGGAAAACAGGATCAAAACCTGGAAGGAGAGAGGCTACAAGGTCGATTTCATGACCGGCATAGCCTGGGGTGGTTATCAGGACTATTTCACCGGAGAATGGGACGGCGAATGGCATCTTGACGAAGGCCAGGTGCAGGTCGAAGGAGATACCATCTGGCACGGAAAGATGGTGCCTTACATAGTGCCAACCAAGAATTACCTGAACTATTTCAAGGAGACCCAGGTCAAGCGTGTCATAGATGCCGGAATCGACGCCCTCTATTTCGAAGAGCCTGAATTCTGGAACAGGGCCGGTTACAGCGAATCGTTCAAACGTGAATGGGAAGACTACTACGGATCACCCTGGCGTCCCCAGGACGAGTCGCCTGAGGCCACGTATCTTTCAAACAAACTCAAGTACCATCTCTATTACAGGGCCCTGGACGAAGTCTCATCTTATGCCAAGGAGTATGGCAGGACTAAAGGGATGGACGTCAAGTGCTACGTTCCTACCCACTCGCTCATCAATTACACCCAGTGGCAGATAGTCAGTCCTGAGGCAAGCCTGGCATCCATGCCGGGGATAGACGGTTACATCGCCCAGGTCTGGACCGGGACATCAAGGGTTCCCAACTATTTCAACGGAGTGAGGAAAGAGCGTACTTTTGAAACCGCTTTCCTTGAATATGCCTGCATGGCCTCCATGACCAGGCCCACCGGAAGGAAGGTCTGGTTCCTTACGGACCCTATAGAAGACGGCACACGGGACTGGGTGGACTACGGGAAGAACTACCATGCCACCTTTACCGCCCAGCTCCTCCATCCGGAAATAGCCGACTATGAGATCATGCCCTGGCCCGAGCGTATCTATGAACGCCTCTACCCGAAAGGCCCCGGAAGCGACGAAATGATCCGGATTCCGAAGGACTATTCCACCATGATGCAGGTGATGACAGGTTCCCTGAATGACATTCCCGTCTCGGAAAACAAGGTTTCAGGAAGTCAGGGGATAAGTGTCCTCATGGCTAACTCTTTGATGTTCCAAAGTTTCCCTGTCCATGAAGGGTATGAGGATCCTCAACTCAGTGACTTCTTCGGAATGGCCCTGCCGCTCCTTAAGAGAGGAGTCCCGGTAGGGATAACCCATCTCGAGAACGTTGGTTATAAGGAAGCCCTGAAGGATGTCAAGTTGCTCGTGATGACGTATTCGAACATGAAGCCGATGGATTCCGAAGTCCACTCCCACATCGCGGCATGGGTCAAGGGCGGAGGCAATCTGATCTACAGTGGCAGTGACACCGATCCATTCCAAACCGTCAAGGAATGGTGGAACTCGGATGGCAATGCGTTCAATGCTCCTTCCGACCATCTATTCTCCCTGATGGGAATCCCCGCCGGAGCATCAGAAGGCACCTACAAGTACGGCGCCGGCACAGTCCGAATACTCAGGACAGATCCCAAGGAATATGTTCTCGCGCCCGACTCCGACAGAAAGTTGCTTGAAGCCGTTACGGAAGCATATTCATTGACAGGAAATGACTTGGAACTGAAGAACAGTCTTCGTTTGACACGAGGTCCTTATGAGATGGTGGCCGTTCTGGACGAAAGCGTCAGCAATGAGCCCTATGTCCTGGAAGGCCGGTTCATAGACCTCTACGACCCCAAGCTCCCTGTTTTCACCAGCAAGGAGATCCAGCCCGGCACCCAAGGCTACTTCTACAATCTGGACAAGGCAGGCAAAGCCCCTAAGATCCATGCCACTGCCGGCAGGGCCTATGATGCAGCCAGAAAGGGCAGGACCTTCTCCTTCCTGGCCAAGGGACCGGTCGAAACGATCAACTCCACACGCGTCCTCCTGCCAGCAAAACCGACAAGCGTATCGGTGAATGGCCGGGAAACAATCGACCCCGCCCAGTGGGACGAGGTCGGTAATACTTATTTCCTCACTTTTGACAACGATCCAGAAGGAGTCAGGATCGAAATCCGCTGGCAAGGCCGTTAATTCATGGAATGGCGGGATTCCCACTCAGCCTTGACGTCCTGATAGAAGGACGCCTGGGCAGTCTGGGCATAGGGAATCAGCCAGAAGAAGCCTATTCCAAGGGTAAAGATACTGAGGAAGAACCAGCCGGCAAAACTGAGATAAAGATAGAACAGGTCGTACTTGTGACCCTTCATCATCTCGCAGCTGAGGTCTATGGCCGTTGAGGCCGAAAGATCCGGATAATCCACTAGGATGTAATTGGTCATGGCATATGCCAACGACTTTATTATCCCGGGGATGATAAAAAGAAGGGACCACAGTAACACGAAAACGGACTTCAGAAGATAGCCCCATACATGATGCCACCAGTTGCCGAAACCGATCTTCAATTCGTTTGAGACCAATTTGTTATCACCTGAGAGAAGCAAGACCTTGAAGGCATTTACGAGCCCGACCAGAAGCGGACCGGCAATTAGGAATATTCCGATGACATAGAATCCCAGAAGCACTGACATCGCCTTTGCGGCAGAAAGGTCAGCCGGATCAGTCATGAAAAACTTTATCTCATACGGGGCAATAAACAGCATCACTGCCGCCACATAGACTATAGTAGCAAGTACTGAAGGAGCCCAGTTGCCCTTGAGGGCAGCCAAAGCCTCGTTCTTGTAGGCTGTGTTGTCCCTCATCCTAGTACTCTACGCTTAATTGGATTATAAAGTTGTCCAGGCAGAAGCACGGCCTGAGTTTGCCTCCAGAAGTCTCAACTTCGAATTTGATGGCATCGAAACTACCGATTGTCTTGTTAGACTCTGTCAACTCCTTGCCGATGTCCCATGCCTCCCATTCATTAACCATTTTCAGGATGTTCGAGGTGTAGTAATCTACAAGGTATTTCTCCACAGAACCGACCAGGTTATCTGCCTTGTAGAAGTTGACCTTAAGTTTGAGATAATCTCCCGGATTGATTTCACCGTTATCATTAAGCATCTTGGTGTATAGGGAATTGCAGACGTAGAAACCCAAAATGCTGGATATGGCGGAATAGTAACTGCTGAAATCATATTCGATGTCATATTTAGGCATATTGGGAGTCTTATTGTAAGCCAGATAGCATAAACTGCCCAATGCACCGGCACCCGGATCGGCAGAAGAGAATACCCTCATGTCCTCAGAATCGTCAACCTTGCCTTTCTTCGTTGAAAAGACGAATCCGCCTTGATAGCCAAGGTTGTGCCCTGACGCCATGGCATGGAAATATGTGACATTCTCCCAAGAGAACATCGGGGAGAACATGATACTGTCAACCACATTCTTCTCAATGTCATAATCTGTCATCTCAAATGTAGTCCCAAGAGAAAAGGTTGAAGTTGCGCGCTTTGTTTCCATACAGGATGTCATAAGTGCCACAGCGGCAACGATCATGACAATTTTGAATGAATTTTTCATAATTTTCTTGATATGACTTTTTATTTCTTCTCTATTCTATAAAAAACACTCTACTGTACCGACGAAGGTAGCCGGCCCGGTCAGCCACATGTCAGAAGCCTGCAATCCTTCTCCCGCACCAGCAGGAATGAAGTCCACCTGGAGGGTGGAAACTGCAGCCTTGAGTTCATAAATAACGCGGTTACCTTCGGACCTGCCGGATATTCCCTGCGAATATGCTGCCAAAGCAGAAGCGACTATCCCGGTGCCGCAGGCGAGAGTCTCGTCCTCAACGCCTTTTTCAAAGGTCCGTACGCTTAATGACGGTCCTTCTGAATGCTCTGGGGCTACTTCTACAAAATCCACATTCGTCCCTTCAGGAGCAAAACGCGGATCATTCCTCAGTTCCCTTCCTTTGGAGACTACCGGATAGCCCTTCAGACCGCTGACAAACTTCACAAGATGTCTGGTGCCCGTGTTCAGGAAGCAAGCTTCCTCTTCCGGATAGGACTTTACTCCGAAAACGTCCGACATCTTCAGACGGACGGTCTTCTGTCCTTCCGGGTCAGACGGGGCGTGAGGCGAAAGGATAGCCGTATGGACACCGTCAGGAGCGTCAAAGACCACGGGAAACTTGCCTGAAACGACTCCAAGGTCAGCAGCGTAGGCAACTATGCATCTTCCGCCGTTACCGCACATCATTCCGGTACTGCCGTCGGGATTGAAGAACACCATCTTGAAATCCCTGGTCTCGCTTTTCTCCAGAAGCATCACCCCATCCGCTCCGAATCCAAGATGCCTGTCACAAAGATGACTGATCTGGGAAGGAGACAGGAAAAGAAGTCCGTCCCTGTTGTCGGCCAGCAGGAAGTCATTTCCTGCCCCATGGTATTTGTAAAACTTCTGCAGCATCTATCTCAGCAATGATTCCAGTTCGACCGAGGCGGCAGTCTTGCCGTCGCGGTATTTAACGATCACCGGGGTGTAGAGATGGATTCCGGCATCTTTCCCAGGACCTTTGGAAACGGGACGGCTGCCTGCAACCACCACAGCTCCGACGGGTACGACAGTCTGTCCTGATTCCGATTTTGGCAGGAATTCACCTCTGGTGGCATCGAAAATGGCAGTACCGCGCGTGATGATGACTCCGGAACCTATTACGGCGGACTCACCTATTATGCTGCCCTCGTAGATTCCGCAGTTACCTCCAATAAAGGCATTGTCTTCCACTATCACAGGCAGGGCACCTGCAGGCTCCAGTACGCCTCCCAGCTGGGTTGCAGCAGAGATGTGGACATTCTTTCCCACCTGTGCGCAGGATCCCACCAGTGCATGCGAATCTATCATTGTACCTTCATCGACATAGGCCCCGATGTTGACATAGGCAGGGGGCATCATGATAACGGAAGGGGCTAGGTAGGAACCGCATCGTACGCTGCTCCCGCCAGGCACTATCCTGACCCTGTCGGAGAGGTCGAAACGCCGCAAAGGGAGGGTGTCCTTGTCGAAGAATGAGTACTCCTCCTTGGACATGTCCACCAGTTTCCCGGTACGGAATCCCTCCAGGATAGCCTCCTTTATCCAGGAGTTGACCTTCCAGACGCCGTCCTTTTTCTCAGCGACCCTTATTTCTCCCTTTTCCAGGGCTCTTATTGTCTTGAAGAAATCCATCATATACCTAAATCCACGATAACGCGATTCATTGCATCAAAAGTAGAAGAAACCGCTTCCGTCAATGGCAGGCGCATCTCAGGAGTGCAAAGACCGAGGGCCGAGAGACCGGCCTTGGCCGGTATCGGATTGCTCTCGACGAAGCAGGCTTCGTACAGGGGGGCGAGCTTTTCATCGACAAGACGTGCCTTTTCGATGTCTCCGGCCTGGAGAGACTCGACCAGTTCCACCATCTGGACAGGGGCGATGTTGGAAGCCACGCTGATGATTCCATCTCCTCCGAAGGCCATTATGGGGAAGGTCTGGTCATCATTTCCGCTCAGCACCTTGAATCCTTCTGGACGGCCTTCCACAATCTTGCGTATCTGCTCCAGGTTGCCGGAAGCTTCCTTAACAGCAATAACACCAGGAATCCCCGCCACCCGGATTGTGGTCTCGGCAGTCATGTTCGTACCTGTCCTTCCTGGGACGTTGTAAGCCACGATCCCCTTGTCAGTGGAGGCGGCTATCGCTGAGAAATATTCATAGATTCCCTGTTGGGTCGGCTTGTTGTAATAGGGAACGACGACCAGCCAGGCGTCGGGTCCGTAGGGCTCGAGCATCCTGATGTTGCGAATTGTGGCAGCCGGTGAATTCGTACCCACTCCCGCGACTATCGGCCTGTCGGGGCAGAGTTCACGGGTAATCCTAAGGAGTTCGCATTTCTCGTCATTCTCGAGGCAGGGGGTTTCGGCAGTGGATCCGAGCGGTACGAGGAAATGTATTCCTGATTCTACCTGTCTCTTGACCAATGTCCTGTAAGCTTCAAAATCAACTTTGCCATTCCTGAAAGGGGTGGCAAGTGCAGTTCCGCATCCTTTGAGTTCCATGTCAGTCTTCCTTGAAAAATAGTTCCTTGAATTCATGCACGCCCTTCAATCCTTCTGTCATTACGGCCGCCACAACGGCACCCTCGGCGAATCCCTTGCGGGAGAAAGCCTCGTGCTCCAGGGTGATGCGGTCGTTACCGCCTTCGAAACCGACGGTGTGTATCCCAGCCACTTCGCCTACCCTGACCGATGCAACGTTGGGTTTGAGGGACATTCCCTCCTCGACCACTTCAGCAAGCGATTTGGCTGTACCGCTGGGAGCGTCCAGCTTGTGGATGTGATGCTTTTCGACAATATAGGGTGAATACCCGCCGGCCTTTCCCAGATACCTGGCCACCAGGCCGACTGCCGCCGAAAGCACATTGACTCCCAATGAATAGTTTGACGAATAGATCATAGGGGTACCGTTGGACTCAAAGCATCCAATGACCTCGTCCTTTATGTCGTTCCAGCCGGTAGTTCCTACCACTACGGCCTTAAAACTCTTTGCAAGAACAGGATAATTAGTCCTGAAGGCGTCCGGTGTGGTGAAATCTATGCAGACGCATTCACGGGCAATCTCCTTGTCAAATGAAGAGATGTCCTCGCTGGCTCCTGCACACTCGATCCCCCTCGACTTGAGGACTTCCTCAACCATGTGGCCCATGCGGCCGTAGCCGCTGATGACAACCTTTATCATTTTCCACCCTCCTTGAAAACATATTCATGCAGGCTCTCGAGGGTGACCTGGAGTTTGTCGTGATCCACCACGAAGCTTTCGCTCATCATGTTGGCACTCATAATGGCCATGTGTACCTTTCCCGAAACTTCGATCACCTTGTCTCCTATTCCTTCGAAACCGACGATTCCGCGTCCAACCACGGAGATCAGGGCCTTGTCACGGAAAACGGTGACGGAAGCCCATGAACCGAGTTCCTCGACAGCTTCCTTGAATCCACCGACCTCTTCCGGGATCACCAGGCAGACTTCGGACTCGGTAGCCCCTGACAGTGTGACAGGGATCCTTCTGGGATAGAGGGTCGCGAAGACTTTGCCAAGCATGCTGGTAACTCCTTCCAATTTGTCAGATGTAACCTTGACAAACAGGATTCCGTCCCTGAAGGCTATCGATTTTGGTCCGTCTGGAGCCTGGTCGCTCCTGACGACCATGGTTCCTTCGCATTCGGGATTGGTGGAATTAAGGACCTTGATCGGAATGTTCTTCTTTCGTGCCGGCTCGATGGTCAGCGGATGAAGCACCCTTGCTCCCATGGCAGCCATCTCAGCTGCCTCCTCGTAAGAGACCACGTCGATCTTCCCGGTGTGCGAAATCACCCTCGGGTCAGCAGTACGGATTCCATCGACATCTGTCCAGATCTCCACCCTTTCCGCATCCAGGGCCATTCCGAAAATGGCTGCAGAATAGTCAGACCCCTCGAAACCCAAGACTGAGGTAACCCCTTTATCGGTTGAAGCGACGAAACCCTGGGTAAGGATAAGGTCGGCGCCACGGGATTCCAGTCCTACGATCCTCTTGACGTTTGCCTCTGTGACTGCGAGATCAGGTCGGGCATAAAGATAATGGTCATCAGTGGTAATCATCCTGCGGGCATCGATCCAATGGCAGGTTATGCCGTTGGCGTTGAAGGCATAGGCAATGATGGTGGACGAAAGTAGTTCACCTGTGGAGATGATCCGGGCTTCGCTGCGGGGAGACAGTTCGCCGATCATGCAAACTCCACCCACGAATGTCTCAAGGTCTGAGATCAGCCTTTCCACATCCTGAAGGCAATTCTCGAGAAGGTTTGGCCTCTCTGCCAGCAGATTCCTTGCGAGGTTGAAGTGCCTCTCTCTGAGTTGTCTCAGAAGGTCCTTCACTCCGTCCTCATGCTGGGCCTCGGCTTCCTCGGCCAACATGCACAGAAGCCTGGTGACCTTGGCTAAGGCTGAGACCACGACCAGGGGCTTTTCCTTGAGTTTCCCGCTCACTATAGAAATAACCCTTCCGATCGC
This sequence comes from uncultured Bacteroidales bacterium, assembly GCA_946184255.1. Taxonomy (GTDB): domain Bacteria; phylum Bacteroidota; class Bacteroidia; order Bacteroidales; family UBA932; genus Cryptobacteroides. The sequence goes on along the minus strand of CAMHFA010000008.1, from coordinate 5,212 downwards.
TTCCTCATTCTGTACGGAGGTTCCTCCGAATTTGATGATAATCATGTCTGGTTCGCTTTATTGTATTTTATTAACTGTCTTGTAAATAAGTATGTCCTGCTCCACCGCTTTCTTCATGTCAGAGACCAGGATATATTCTTTGTCCGTGTGTGCCGTAAGGATCGACCCCGGTCCGCAGATGGCCTTCCTGGTGAACTTCTCCAGGCGCGGGGCATCGCTACCGAAAGAGACAGGTTTGGACTTGACACCCTTGACATCGTGGAAATATTCCTGAGGAGTGTCTCCTCCGAAAGCCTGGACCGTGGTTCCCGGAGGGCAAACGGAGAGAAGCACTTCCTGGATTGAAGGATCAGTAAGGAAGGTGGTCCGGAAATATATTCGGAAACGCACTTCAGGGCTCAGTATGTTCTGTGGATTGCCACTGATGAGGTCGCCCACGTTCCATGTGATCGGGCCGAGGATGGGATCCTTGCGGAATCTGGTCCCGCGAAGGTTTCCCATGGTGTCCACGAAACGCTCTACAGCGCTTACCCCATTCTCGGGATATCCCGAATGACAGGCCTTGCCTGTAATGGTTACTTCGAATGACTTGGTACCCTTTGCTGCCGTAGCGAGACAGTTGTCCGTCGGCTCTCCGACAAGGACGAAGTCTCCACCGGGGCAATCCCGGTTATAGGCCTTGGCACCTTGGGAACCGGTTTCCTCCCCGGAAAGGAGAAGAAGGCCGAAATCCTTGAAACCTTCCTGCTGAAGTCTCAGGCAGGCATTGTACATCGTGAACAGCTGCCCCTTTGCGTCACAGCTGCCCCGTCCCTTGATCATGGTGTCATCTGTCCTGGCTATGGCCCCATCCGGAAGCCTGTCGCCTTCCTTGACAAGTTCTACGGAAGGAGGGATGTAAGGAGGGACAGTGTCGAGATGGGTGCAGAAAACAAAGGATGGATGTCCGGTCCCGGACCAGTCGAGAAGCAGGTTCAGAGTCCCGTCGCCGACTTCTTTTTCAATGATTTCCGGGGCAGCCAGCCTCTCCTTCAGGAAGTCGGCAAAGCGTCTCTCCTCGCCGGAAGTCGACGGGATGCCAAGCATCTCTATGAATAGTTCGAGGTCCATCTTTGGACAAACAATTCCACAATCTGTCAAATATAATGAATTTCGGGGAAATTCCTATTTCTTCGAAGGGCTGTCAAGACGGAGTTCAGGCATTCTGGCAGAGCTGTGCCTCAGACCTAATGCCAGCAGCAGGGCGATGACACACACCGCAACGAACATCACTTCGACTCCGACGGCGCCGGTTGCCCCTGTCTCCGATCCAGAAAAAATCTTCCCGGCAAACATCTTGAACAACATGAGCCCAAGGTTCTGCACCCAGTAAATAAGTGAATATGCCGTTCCCAAAACCTTTGTAGGAACCAGCTTAGGAACTGAGGGCCACATGGCGGCGGGCACCAGAGAATAGCCGAACCCGAGAAAGACCATTGAGAGATAACCGTAGAACGGGACTCCTGCAGGAGCAAAGGCCAGCAACAGATGGGCTATCAAAGCCAGAACGGCTCCAGCCACCATCCAACGCGTTCCCTTTCCGATCTTGTCCACCATTATTCCGAACAACGGAGCAAAGATAACCGTCGAGAAAGGAAGCATCGAGACCATCCAACTGGCAGCTTCAACGGGAACTCCAAACCGTGGAATCAGGATAGCACTTGCGAATTTCTTAAAGGATATGATGCTGCTGTAAAAGAAGACGCACAGCAGGGCAATCATTATGAACTGCTTGTTCTTTAGGAGGCCAAGGACATCCTTGAACCTGAATTGTTCCTCTTTCTCAGCGCTTTCTGACTGAAGGGAGTTTACACCTTCCCTGGACCTTCTGTCAAACCCAGCATCCATAGCCACGAAAATAGCCCAGAGAACCATTCCGGCAGCCATAAGTCCAAGGCCAAGGAACGCTGGTCTGGCCGTTTCGGACAATGAATAAATCTCCCCGGGAGCCTTGGCAGCCACCAGCCTGGGCGAAATGACCAGGGCAAATGCGGTACCCAGCCTTGCAATGGCCAGCTGGAGACCCATGGCAAAGGCCATAGGTCCATCCTTGAACCATTTTGCAATCGACCTTGTCACTGCCACTCCTGCGATTTCGCTTCCTAGGCCGAAAAGCATGCAACCAACATAGGCGATGCTCAGGGATGTCTTGGGAGCCAGTCCTGAAGTGATAGCCCATGCCACAAGAGCAGCGCCGCCGGCCATCATGCCGACGAAGATCGAGCCAGTTATCCTTACTCCCCACTTGTCCAGCAGCATCCCGCAGATCACAAGGCCGCCGAATACACAGAGCACTGAATATCCGCTGGTGTACAGACCGTAGTCAGCAGCATTCCAGCCAAGTTCAATCAGGGAAGGATTCTCGAAAAGGTGGGACAGGGTGCTGAACATGTCGTCGAAGAAATACGACGCGAACATCGGCACCACAAGACAGGCCAAGGCCAACCATGGCCCCAGCCTGTTTAAACGATGAGTGGTATTGTCCATGATAGGGAGGATGCCCTATTCCGTGATGTTAGGCTCCTCGAGACCGAGGTGCTTCTTGCGGTCGACAACCTTCAGGAGGAAGCCGAGCAGCAGGGCTGCCACGCCAAGGCAGGCTAGCATGACGAGAGGAGCGGTGTAATTGAACTGTGTAGGATCGGTGACTCCCGGATTGGTCTTGTCAAGCACCTTACCAATAAGAAGCGGGAAGAGCCAGAGGCCGATGTTCTGGATCCAGAAGATAAGCGCGTAGGCTGAGCCGATAATCTTGGAGTCGACAAGTTTCGGAACACTGGGCCAGAGGGCCGCTGGAACAAGAGAGAATGATGCTCCAAGAACAAGGATGGTAAGGTAGGCAACGACCACTCCGCCGACAGCGTTGCCCTTGAAGGCAGGCAGGATGAAGGCGAAGGTAAGGTGGCAGAAGACAAGAAGAAGTGAGCCGAGCACCAGCATTGAGGCGGCTTTACCCTTGTGGTCCACATAGTTGCCAAGGATAGGGGTGATACCGACAGCCAGAAGCGGGAACACCGCGAAGACCGTCTCGGCGCTCTGGCGCATGTAACCCATGTAGCAATATACTACCAGAGCCACTATCGCAGTAGCAAGGAGACCGTATTTCAGAGATTTGCCCTTCACGAAATTGCTTGAGAAGGATGCAACTGCAACTACCAGCATGATAAGGTACTGGACAATGGTCACCGTGTTGCCTCCCCAGAAGGATGAAGGATCGACAGGGCTGAAGGTAAGATTGCACTGCAGCATATTCACCGCATACTTCTGGAACGGGAAGATCGCTGAATAGTACAACACGCAAAGAAGGGCGACAAGCCAGAATCCGCCGCTTCGGAGGATCTGTCCGATATCGCTCACCTTGAATGGATCGTCCTTCTCTTCAGCCTCTCCGGTCTGGGCATCCAGCTTGCGGTCCATGAAGAAGTAGACTATGAACATTATCAAGGCGATGCAGAGGAGGACGACTCCGAACGCAACCGAACGGGACACGTCCACACTGCCTCCCAGCTTGGCGAAGAAGGGGGAGAATATCATGCAGGTGGCGACTCCCAGGCGGGCGAGGGCCATTTCAGAGCCCATTGCCAGCGCGGTCTCACGGCCTTTGAACCATTTGACGATACCGCGGCTCACGGTGATTCCGGCCATTTCCACGCCGCATCCGAATATCATGAATCCGCAGGCGGCAAGCTTGGCGGAGGCGGGCATCCCGCGGTAGAAGGGAGAGACTCCGAGTTCGTCGAACAGGGGAATGTAATTCAGGTTGTTCGTGAACCAGGTCTCGGCGCCGCTTCCGATGAAGGAATTGCTCACTGCGTACCACTTGATTATGGCACCGATGAGCATAACCGCACCTGAAAGGACCGCCGTGAAGCGGACTCCCATCTTGTCCAGTATGATACCGGCGAAGATCAGGAAGAAAACGAATACGTTGAGGAAGGTTTCAGCTCCCTGCATCGTGCCGAAAGCCGTGGAATCCCAACCGCGTGTCTCCGCCATCAGATCCTTGATAGGCGAAAGGATGTCCATGAAAATGTAGGAACAGAACATCGCCAGGGCGAGGAGCAGCAAGGCTGTCCAACGCATCGCGGCAGAATCCCTCAGTGTCGTTTTAGCATTCATAATAATCAACTGTTGTCTTGACTCCGCGAATTTAAGTATAATTGAAATAAAATCGTACCTTTGTCCATCCAAGTTTTACGGGATGTACAAGATTCTGGACAAAGTCAACACTCCGCAGGACCTCAGGAAGCTGGATGTTTCCGAGCTGCCCGGGCTCTGCGACGAAATAAGGGATTACATAGTCAGATGCTGCGCCTCGAATCCGGGGCACCTCGCCTCGAGCCTGGGCGCCGTGGAACTGATCGTCGGAACCCATTATGTCTTTGACACCCCGTCCGACAAAGTCGTTTTCGACGTCGGTCACCAGGCCTACGCCCACAAGATAATCACGGACAGGAAGGAAGCTTTCAGGAACAATCGCAGGAAAGACGGGATAAGCGGATTCCCGAACCGGGACGAGAGCACCTATGATGCATTCGGAGCCGGTCACGCCTCCACTTCCATCTCCGCAGCTCTCGGCCTGGCCAAGGCAGCCCAGCTTACAGGATCAGGCGAAAAGGTGGTCGCGATGATAGGTGACGGCTCGATGACCGGTGGCCTTGCACTCGAAGGCCTCAACAACGCCGGCGATTCAGACACCGACCTGCTGGTCATCCTGAACGACAACGACATGGCCATCGACGGCAGCAGGGGCGCGATGCATTCCTACCTGCTGAAGATTACCACCGACCCGGCCTACAACAGACTCAAGACCCACGTCTGGAACAAACTGGGGTCCAGCAATTTCAGGAACTGGCTCCAGAGAGTGATCAGGAATACGAAATCCGGACTCGTGAACAAGTCCGGAGGAGATATCTTCGAGGCATTCGGATTCAGGTACTTCGGTCCTATCGACGGCAACAATGTCGCCCTTGTCGTACAGACCCTGAAGAGGCTCAAGGACATCAAGGGACCGAAGATCCTCCACACCTGCACAGTTAAAGGCAAGGGATATGCCCCCGCCGAAGCGGACCCGACCACATGGCATGCTCCCGGGAAGTTCAATCCTGAAACCGGCGAGAGGAAGAGCGCGGCCCAGGTCCCTTCGACAGGCTCAGGGTCCGGCAGGGTCCGC
>CAMHFA010000007.1 GCA_946184255.1 uncultured Bacteroidales bacterium | reverse complement strand
GCTGATTACGGTAAAGGCCTGGTCAGCATCAGGAACGGCTTTTTCTTCACCGACCTGGAAGACTATCTGTTCACATGGACCCTTAAAGGGAACGGCAGAGTACTAGCTTCCGGGAATATAGAAGGAGTCAAACTGGCCCCTGGGGAAAACGGTATCTTCCATGCTGACCTGCCCCCTGTACAGGAGGAGCCTGGAGTTGAATATATTCTCGATTTCAATGCCTTCCAAAAGAACGACGAAGGGCTGTTGAAGGCCGGAACCCTCCTTGCCCGTGACCAGGTCCTGCTTCCTTTCTACAGGCCGGCAGAAAACGGAATCCAAGGTAAAGCGACTATTGTCGAAGACAAGGGTGGACAGGTTTTATTCTCATGCGGAAAAGGGATTTTAGCAGGATTCAACCGCTCATCCGGCAGCCTAAGTTCAGTCAAGATCCATGGGAAGGAGGTCATGAAAGAAGGTTTGGTCATCAATTTCTGGAGACCGGCCACTGATAACGACCTGGGAAGCAAAATCAGCGAATTATGTTATCCCTGGCGTGATGCCGGACGGGATGCTCGGCTTGTTTCGATGAATGTGACTGATGACAGTGTCGTTTCCAGATACAGGCTTCCGGAAAGGTTGGGAGGTTCAATCGCCGAAGTCAGGTATAACCTCGATGGAGAAGGAGGAATGGATGTGGATTTGTCTTTCATTCCCGCTTCGGACACACTTCCTATCATGCCCCGGTTCGGGGTAACCCTGACTCTTGATGGCAGCTTTGACCATGTAAGCTGGTATGGCCGGGGACCTCATGCATCTTATGAAGACAGGAAGTCAGGCGCTTTCATAGACCTTTACGAAGGCAACGTCTGGGACCAGTATTTTCCCTATGACAGGCCCCAGGAGAACGGAAACAAGACAGACGTCAGATGGATGGAACTCTCATCAGGGTCCTGCACGGCCAAAGTAAGCGGTAAACCTGTCTTTAGTTCCAGCGTCTATATGTTCCCCAATGACGACCTTGCCGAGCCAGGCACGAGAAAGCATCAGAGACATGTTTCGGACGTCGTAAGGAAGGACCTTGTCACCTGGAACATCGACTTAAGGCAGATGGGTGTGGGCGGTGACAACAGCTGGGGAGCCTTCCCGCACGAACAGTACCTCATACCTGCCGCGAAGATGAACTTTTCATTTAGATTGGAATTTGTAAATAACACGGAATGAGCATAATGAGAATTGGTTTGGTTAAAAGGTTGTTAAATGGTTTGCTCATCGCGTCCTGCGTTCTTGCAGGATGCGGGCACTCCCCCTCTCCCTCACTCCAGGGAGAGGGAAGGGTGCCCTTCGATCCAGAGTCATATCCTGACCTGCTTGACCTTCACTACACACCGGGGAAAATGGAGAAGTGCCAGGGATGGTTCACTGACGAGGGATCGTGGTTTGGATTCACACTTCCGGAAACGACCAATCCAAAACATGGGTTTTGCGGACCCTTTGACCTGGATGAAAGACACCGGGACTGGATCTCAGATGCCATCCTTGAAGTGGAGATAGAGCCGGACGGACAGACAGGCATTTCCACTTCGGAGAGTCATTACTATCCCGGAGAGCTCCGACTGGAGTACCACTCTGGCGATGTGCCGGTAAAGCAAAAGCTACAGTTCCTCCGAAGCGACCTGGCAATGATAACCATCGAGTCAAAGCCAGGGAGGAGACTCTCATTCCATGGGCGTTTCTCTGAGGGATGGAAAGTCGATACAGAGAACAAAAGGTTGATAATCAATAAGGAAGGGAGGGATGCAATAATCATATTGTTCCCTGATAAGACAGAATTGGAGGCCAATGGCAAGTCGTACAAAGCCTTTCCCCGGACGGCTTCTGAGTACCGGGTCCTGATTGGTTTCGGCAGAGAACCGGAAGATGGACTGGATTACGACTCGCTTGCCAAAGCTGTGGAAGAAAAATGGATGAAACGCCTGGAAGCCACTATCAGGGAGGATATGCCGGAAAGGTTCAACAGAGTGGCGGTAAAATCTCTGGTCACCCTGGTATCCAACTATAAGTCCCCTAAGGAGGGTCTTCTCCATGGCGGAGTCATCCCAAGCCAGGGAGTTGACTATTTCATGGGATTCTGGGCCTGGGACTCCTGGAAACATGCTGCTGCAATGGCAAGTTTCGCCCCCGACGAGGCTATGGAACAGGTAAGGGCCATGTTCGACTACCAGACTCCTGAAGGAATGGTTCCAGACTGCATCTACCCTGTCTCACAGTGGAACAACTACCGCAACAGCAAACCTCCCATCGCCGCATGGGCAGTCCTTAAGATATTCGAACAGAACGGGGACAAGGATTTTGTGACAGAAATGCTCCCGAAACTGGTCAGCTACCACGAATGGTGGTACCGCTACCGGGACTGCGACAACAACGGTTTCTGTGAATATGGTTCATGTGACGGTACGCTGGAAGCCGCCGCCTGGGAGAGCGGGATGGACAATGCCGTCAGGTTCGACAGGACATCGATGGTCGAAGGTGCCTATAGCATGGATCAGGAATCAGTGGATCTAAACGCCTTCCTGCTGTTCGAAAGGCAATGCCTGGAGAAACTGAGGGAAGCGGTTGGAAGCGGGACACGTCCAGATATTCCCGAAATAGCAAGGGAGCTGGACGGGAAGGCGGTCTGCAACTGGTTCTTCGATCCTTCACACGGGTTCTTCCATGACCGGAAGATTCCCTCCAGGGAATTCATCAAGGTGTACGGAACCGAAGCGGCTATCCCGCTTTGGACCGGCTTGGCGTCCAAAGACCAGGCAGAGACCGTGATCGGACGGTTCACGGACAGCTCAAAGTTCGCCACCTTCATCCCCTTCCCCACCCTGTCTGCGGACGATCCTTCATTCGAACCGGAGGGTTACTGGAGAGGTCCGGTTTGGCTTGACCAGGCGTATTTCGCCATTTCGGGAATAAGGAGATATTCCCATGCCGACCTGGCAGACAAGATGACAGCTGAACTTTTCGACAGACTGCAAGGGCTTGAAGGAGACGGCCCGATCCATGAAAACTACGTTGCTTCCTCCGGGAAGGCTCTTGAAGCTCCTCATTTCAGCTGGAGCGCGGCCTCCCTCCTGATGCTTTACCGTGAATACGGTAAAAATTTTTAATTAAGCGGCCGTTGTTGTAAATTTGTATGGTAAACTACAACGACGGCAGCGCCTATGTCCGAAGAACTCAACCTGGTAAGGGATCTCGCGGTGATCCTCATCTCTGCGGGAATATTCACCATAATCTCGAAAGCCCTCAAGCAACCCCTGATCCTGGGGTACATCATTGCGGGATTCCTGATAGGCCCCAACATCAACTTCTTCCCTGGAATCTCCAGCCAGGAGACTGTAAGCCAATGGTCTGAGATCGGAATCATCTTCCTCATGTTCGGTCTTGGTCTGGAATTCAGTTTCAAGAAACTGATGAAGGTCGGGTCAAGCGCCATAGTGACGGCCCTCGTAAAGTTCGTGGGAGTCTTCTTCCTGGGCTTTGTTACTGCCCAGGCCCTCAACTGGAGTGTAATGGAGAGTGTATTCCTCGGAGGACTCCTCTCAATGTCGTCCACAATGGTGGTCATCAAGTCTTTCGATGACATGGGACTGAAGAACAAGTCCTACGCAGGAATGGTTTTCGGGACTTTGGTGGTGGAAGACCTGATTGCAATCCTCCTTATGGTTTTGCTGTCAACGATGGCGGTATCCCAGTCTTTTGCCGGGAAGGAACTTGTAATGAACATCGCAAAGCTGGTATTCTTCCTGCTGCTTTGGTTCCTGGTGGGAATCTACGTCATCCCGACGGTACTCGGGAAGGCCAGGAAGTACCTCAACGACGAGATCCTTCTCATAGTCAGCATAGGACTGTGCTTCTCCATGGTTTCGTTGGCGATTGCAGTCGGTTTCTCCTCTGCGCTGGGTGCGTTCGTAATGGGATCCATCCTCGCAGAAACCACTGAAAGCGAGCACATCGAACATATCGTATCCCCTATTAAAAACCTGTTCGGGGCTATTTTCTTCGTCTCGGTAGGAATGATGCTATCCCCGGCCGTAATAGCGGATCACTGGGCACTTATCCTTCTGATCACCATCATCGTTATCATAACCCACATCCTTTTCGCCGGGGCTGGAATCATGCTGACAGGCAACGGACTATACAATTCAGTACACACGGGATTCAGCCTCGCCCAACTCGGCGAATTCGGATTCATCCTCGCCGGTGTCGGCTGTACTCTGGGGGTTATGAGGGATTTCATCTATCCGGTTATCATAGCGGTGTCGGTAATCACCACTTTTACCACCCCGTACATGATGAAACTCGCCGGTCCGACTTACGAGTTGCTCCAGCGGAAATTGCCTCCACAGTGGAACGCCTTTCTGCTTCAGCCAATACCTCATCCCGTCACACAGCCGCTGAAGACAGCGAATGGAAGAAACTGCTTTCCGCCTATTTCACAAGGATCCTCCTCTACGGAGTCATAATCCTTGCGATTTACATCGGCTCCCGCCTCTACCTAGGTCCTCTTACTGAGAAGCTCCTCCCCTCCATCGGAGACAAGGCTAGGAACGTCATCCAGGCTGCTGTCACTCTGCTTGTCATGACTCCCTTCCTCTTTGGAATGGGAATCCATTCCGGTTCCATCAGCAAGAGCGCTCCGAGGCTGCTGAAGGAGAAACCCAGCAACATCTGGCCTATCACGGGCCTGGTCTTCGCAAGGTCTTTCCTGGTCATAAGCATCATCCTCGGTGTCCTCTCGACCCACTTCCATCTGGCAGGCTGGACGGTACTTGCCATCATACTGGCGGGAATCGCATTCATATTCTTTGCAAGAAGGTCCATGCACAAATATTCCTCACTCGAAAAAAGGTTCCTTCAGAACTACAACGAACGGGAAGAGAACGAGAGGAGGACAAAACCCGTCAGTTCTTCGGTCCGGCAGAAGCTTTCTACCTACGATGTGCGGACCGAGACAATAAACATCGCCCAGGAGTCTTCCTTTGCAGGAATGCAACTCAAGGATCTTCCACTCCGCGACAAGTCCGGAGCCAACATAATCAAGATTCAGCGCGGATCGATCAACATCACCATCCCATCTGGGGATGTCAGGTTATTCCCTGGTGACCGGCTTATCGCAGTCGGCACTACCGAACAGCTTGACAGGCTTAGGAATATGATCTCAGACTCAGTGGACGACACCACCGCCGGCAACGAAGACGATGGATTCAGGATAGAGCCCCGGGTCCTGACAGGGGATTCCTTCCTGACCGGAAAGACCCTTAGAAGCGCTGCACTGAGGAAGTATCAGTGCATGGTTATCAGTTTGCTGCGAGGGAACGAATTCATCACCAATCCGGAACCCGATCTGGTCTTCCAGGAAGGTGACACTGTCTGGATAGCCGGGAACATCGCAAACATCGAAGCCGGCTGGGGAGAATAAAGGCCCAATATCAGAATTTGGATACTTTCTTGCTGAGATAAGGCTTAAGGAGATACCACGGAACCATGGCCTCAATAACTCCTTGAGCATAACTAGCGATGACATAAGGCTGGAAGTACCAGGTCACTCCCTCTTCTGAGACTCCGAAGAAACCGTTAGGAACCATTCCCTCCTCTTCCATCATGCAATATGTCGAACTGGGATCGTCAGGAGAACCCCAGGCTTTCTGGAGGGCTTCGCGGATCAGTCCGGCCACCGGTTCCTGGTAGTCTTCTACAAACATCTCTTCCTCCAGGACCTCTTCTCCGGTTCTGAGATCAATCACGTGCGGAATGAGGGACTGCATTCCATGGGCTCCTCCAAGATAGTTCTCTGAATAGACAGTGTATGTCTGGAGGTCCCCGTAGGAATCAGCGAAACGGCCGGTCATCAGATAAGACCAGTTGTAAGTCCAATAGGATTCCAGATCCGGATCGAACGTCTCCCCTGCGTCCTTCCTGTAGTCATCCACAAGGGAAGCAGCATAATCCTCAGAAGCTGGCCTGAGCTCATAGCCGTCGTAAGAATCGCCGAAGCAAAACTTTACGATCAGGTTGTTGACCTTGGAGCACAAGGCCTTTCCTCCTTCGATGCTTTCGAGATATTCGATGCTCTGGGTTATTGTCACCCCGGCGGAATCAGACTGCTCGAGCTTCTGATCGACCTGGTTTTCATAGGTGCTTATGACGGTCTCGCCCTTCTTGCAGGAAACTGCGCACAGGATCGAAATGAGCGCTGCAGCAGGGAGTAAATGACGTGTCTTCATCGCAATAGAAATGATTAATTACAAATATATGAAAAATAAAGTCCTATATTTGCATGCGACTTGACAAAATGATCGAATCCGATGTCCGATGACAAAAGAAAAATGAACGGTTGGCTGGCCCTCAGCCCCCTTGCAGTCTTCCTCCTGACCTACCTGGTGACATCCCTGGTCTGTGGGGACTTCTACAAGGTTCCCGTAGCATCGGCTTTCCTGCTGGCCTCGATCTATGCTGTGCTGATCACTCCCGGCAAGATTTCTGACCGTATCAACACTTTTTCGTCAGGAGCAGGGAACAAGAACGTCCTGCTGATGATCTGGATATTCATCCTTGCCGGTGCCTTCGCTTCCGTTGCAAAGACAATCGGAAGCGTGGAAGCAACCGTCAACCTGACCCTGACAATCCTTCCCGAGAAATTCATCCTGGCCGGCCTTTTCCTGGCCGCCTGCTTCATCTCCATGGCCATCGGCACCAGCGTCGGAACTATAGTCGCCCTTGCTCCAATTGCATCCGGAATCGCCTCACAGGCAGAGATCTCCCTTCCGATGATAATCGCCCTGATAGTCGGTGGTGCCTTCTTCGGAGACAATCTTTCCTTCATCTCAGACACCACCATAGCCGCCACCACTACCCAGGGATGCTCGATGTCAGACAAGTTCAAGGCAAACATCTGGATAGCCGGACCGGCCGCCATTATTGTGACTGCCATCTACATAGTGATTGGGATGAACTTTAATGTGGTCCCTGAGATAGGTTCTATCGACATTGTGAAGCTTATACCCTACCTGAGCGTCATAATCCTGGCCATATGCGGAATCAACGTGCTGGTGGTACTGGCAATCGGTCTGGTTCTCTGCGCGGTAATAGGTTTCGCCGACGGACTTACATGGACAGGCTTCCTCGGCAGCGTCGGAGACGGAGTGGCCGGAATGGGTGACCTGATCATCGTGACCATGCTCTCAGGTGGAATGCTGGAAATAATCAGCAGGAACGGCGGTATAGATTTCATCATAAAGGGACTCACCAAGAGCATAAAGGGAAAGCGCGGGGCGGAATTCAGCATCGCCGGACTTGTCGGCCTGTCGAATTTCTGCACGGCCAACAACACGATTTCCATCCTGTCCACAGGCCATATCGCAAAGGACATCACGGCACGCTATGGGCTCGACCCCCGCAAGACTGCATCCATACTCGACACCTTTTCGTGCGTTGTCCAGGGACTTATCCCTTATGGAGTACAACTTCTAATGGCATCTGGATTCACAGGAATTCCTGCCACAGAGATTATCCCCTTCCTTTTCTATCCTCTCGTCCTTCTGGCAGTGGCTTGCTTCTCGATCACCTTCAGACTGCCTAAACGTTACTCTTGACGGGGCCTGTACAATTTTTGGCAAAAAATCGCCATATTTGTAAAAACCACTAACACTAGTTGACCTTGAAGAAGAGTTTTCATTTGGGGCTCCTTCCCCGTATCATTATCGCAATAATCCTGGGTATAGTTTTCGGTCTCTTCCTTCCAAAGGGAGCAGTGCGACTGTTCGTTACCTTCAACAGCATATTCAGCAACTTCCTTCAGTTCATGATCCCCCTGATCATCATAGGGCTCGTGACTCCGGCAATTTCGAACATCGGTCAAGGTGCCGGCAAGTTGCTGCTCATAACGGTGCTCATAGCCTATTGCGATACTGTTTTCGCGGGACTGCTGTCATACGGAACCAGCGTCAGCGTCTTTCCGAAACTTATCGGTGGCACCAGCGCTGAATCTATCGCTGAGTTTGAAAATCTGGAACCCTTCTTTACTATCCAGATTCCTCCCATGGTGGACGTGATGGCTTCATTGGTCTTCGCTTTCACCCTCGGCCTTGGAATGGCCTTCTTCGGATCCCCGCATCTGAATAAATTCGCTAACGAGTTCAAGGATATTGTCGTAAAGACCATAGAAGTAGTTATCATACCCCTGCTTCCTGTCTATATCTTCGGTCTTTTCCTTAGCATGACTCACACCGGACAGGTAATGCACGTTATAAAGGTCTTCATTTCCATCATTGGAGTGATCTTCCTTCTCCACATCTTCCTACTGGTGTTCCAATACTGCATTGCTGGGGGTATAGTCAAGAAAAACCCCTTCAAACTCCTTGGGAAAATGCTCCCGGCCTATTTCACTGCTCTGGGTACTTCTTCCTCGGCTGCCACTATTCCCGTTACTCTCAATTGCACCAAGAATAACGGAGTCAGCGATGAGATAGCAGGGTTCACTGTACCGCTGTGCGCTACAATCCATCTATCTGGAAGTTGCCTTAAGATCACTGCCTGCGCGGTGGCTTTGATGATGATGCAGGGAATGCAGTTCGATTTCTGGATGTTCCTGGGATTCATCATGATGCTGGGAGTGATGATGGTCGCCGCACCTGGTGTCCCTGGAGGCGCCATCATGGCCGCTCTCGGTGTCCTTGCCACGATGCTTGGCTTCGGAGAGCAGGAGCAGGCGCTCATGATAGCGCTCTACATCACGATGGACAATTTCGGCACCGCATGCAACGTAACGGGCGACGGTGCCATCGCCCTGGTAATAGACAAAATGTTCAGGCGTTCCTAATTCTTCTCGTATTCCCCGGACACGAGTTTCAGGTTGTTGATAATTGGAAGATGCTGGGGGCAATGCTCCTCGCATTGTCCGCATTCGATACAGTCGGACGGTTTGCCACGATATGCCGAGATTCTGTTGAAATAGAACCTGCTGTTGAAGGCCGAGGATTTTCCGAACTGCTTCAGGGAGTTATAGATGGCAAAATATTCAGGGATTGCAATGTTCATCGGGCAACCGTCAGTGCAGTAATGGCATGAGGTGCAGGGAATAGCGATCGAGTTCTTGATCATTCCGGCCGCCCTTGCGAGTACGAGTTGTTCTTCGTCGTCCAGGGGCTGGAAATCGGCCATGAACGAGGTGTTGTCCTCGACCTGTGAAAGTTCGCTCATTCCACTTAGGACCATCACCACGTTCGGCAGGGATGCCGCGAAACGGATCGCCCAAGATGCAGGTGAGGCCCCGGGAGAATGCTCCTTGAAAATTGCCTCTACTTCGGAAGGAATCTGGGCAAGGGAGCCTCCCTTGACAGGTTCCATGACTATTACCTTGCGACCGTATTTCTCGCAAAGTTCGTAACATCTGGCAGATTCGATTGAAGGAGAATCCCAATCTACATAGTTGATCTGCAACTGGACATATTCCATCTCGGGGTGCTCCTTGAGGATTCGCTCGAGGGTCGGAGAATCGTCATGGAAGGAAAAACCTATGTTCTTGACCCTGCCTTCCTTTTGCTTACGCAGAGCGAAATCCCATCCGTTGGTACGGTCAAGGATATCGACATATCCCTTATTGAGGGTGTGGAACCAGTAGTAATCGAAATACTCCACACCTGTCCTCTGCAACTGTACGTTGAACAACCGTTCATAGTCCGACTCCTGCTTGACCTCCCACATTGGCATCTTGTCCGTGAGGGTGAACCGGTCGCGAGGGTACCTCTCCTGTACGGCCATGCGGAAAGCCGCCTCGCTCTTGCTCTGGTGGTATGTATATGCCGTGTCGAAATAAGTAAAACCTCTTTCCATGAAGACATCGACCATTCTCTTGAAATGGTCGATGTCTATGGATTTAGGGTTTCGCGGATCCAGAAGCGGAAGCCGCATGAGGCCAAAGCCTAATTTCTTCATTTACTACCAGTTCTCTCCGTTGTTATTTCCAAAACCGCCTCCATTGTTTCCGAAGCCGCCTCCGTTACCACCGAAGCCACCTCTGTTGCCACCGGGACCGCCAGGACCGAAGCCTCCCCTACCGGGGCCGCCAGGACCTCCAGGACCGCGCTGCTGCATCTGCTGCATACGCCTGTTCTTGTTCTCCTGATAAGTCTTGAACTGCTCTTCGGTAAGGATGCCCTTAAGCTCATTCTCATAGGCTTCCATTGCAGCCTCCATCTCTTTTATCTGGGCTTCCTGAGCCTTTTTCTCTTCAGCTTTCCGGGCTTTCCTGTCCTTCTTAGGGGCATTCTCTTCCGTTGCATTCTGGTCGTTCATTCCATCTCTGGGAGGTCTTCCCATTCCGGGTCTGCCTTGACCGCCCATTCGGGGGCCCATCATGGTGTTAGGATACTTCTGATTCAATTCAAGGAGCTTTGCTGTCTGGGCCTCATCCAGCCCCAACTCCCTGGCCATGCGGTCAGTGCGCATCTTGAGCATAGTGGCCTCGTCAGGCCTCTCGAATCCTTGCCTGCGGTTTTCCTGGGCGAAGGCGCAGATTGAGAGCAACAACGCTGCTGAGATGACAAACAATGTTTTCTTCATGATCGTGATTTTTTAAAAGATGTTTTTCTGTATTTTAGACAAAAATCATGGTCCGGAGTTTAATCCGGACCATCTATCATATTACTGGAATTCAATCCTATAGTTAGGGATGGCAGAGGCTATCTGCTCGAGGATATTCCAGGCGTAGAAGGTGCTGTAGCGGTCGCTGGGCTGGTAGCGAAGGTCATACAGGGGACCTCCAAGCATGGACTCTCTCCACTGTGCCGTGATATAGACCTTGATCCTTCCGCCGCTGCGCTTGAAATCGAACCTGATCCTGAACTGATTCGCCGCCCTCGGATCAGCCCATCCGTGAGGAGTGGGGATCACAGTCATGGAGGTGTTGAACCATCCGTAGGAAGTGTCATAGGTGTCGATGTCATAGTACATATCTGCAAGGAGGTTGGAGACGTAGGCATAAGCCTGAGCCTTGGTGAAGAAGTCGGTGTAAACGACCAGCCTGGTTGCGTTGGTCCTGATTCTGACCTGGGCCGGAGTGAAGACCGGTACCGGTGCCATGACCGGTGCATGCCATACCCTGCCGTGTCTGTCAGGACGGAAAGGAACCATGAGCTGGTTGTTCTTCCGGGCCATATCGACTTGATGGTTGAGTTCAGGCTGGCGGTTGATGTTCGCCGGCATCTGCTGACGGTCGACCTTATCCTGTTTCTTATCCATCTTCATCTGGTCCTTAGGAGTAACCTGCTGGGCCCTTGGAGTGGCCCTGGGAGTAACCTGCTGGGCTCTGGACTGACCGGAACGACCAGCGCTGGAACGGACCTGAGCATTGAGCTCACCTGTATTGATCATAGCCGCCATCGCTATCGCGAGGACAAAGGCTGAATATCTGACTAAAGTTTTCATGACTTATAGGTTTTGGTTTGACTGGACAATTGCAAAACCCCAGCCGTTTTCACACTCATCCCGGACTATCTCGACAAATGCCTGTAATTCATCGACAAAACACCCGTTCCTCACACTTTGCAACCCGGTTGCAATTCTTTCTTGCCACCTTTGTCTCGGGCCGGGACCTTTGGTCCCTGGACCACTGCCACCCTCGGCACGTTAACCGACACACGAGTGAGTAAAGAGCAAGCCCGTTTGCTCTTTCGAGCGAGAAGGAGGAAACGAACGTAGTTCGTAACAGGGGGGACCGGAGCGAAGATAGAAATAAAAAAGGAATGAATATGGAAAAAGAGAACAAGGAAAGACTGATAAAGATTATAGTCAGCGCGGTTCTTCTGGTCGCGGCAATCCTGATAAGCAAGGCGACGGATCTTAAAATGTGGCAGGAACTCCTGATTTTCCTGGTCCCCTACCTAATAGCAGGAGGTGAGACGCTGATGGAGGCAGGTGAGAAACTTCTCCATGGCGAACTTCTGGATGAAGACTTCCTCATGAGTATCGCAACACTGGGAGCCTTGACAATCGGTTTCCTTCCCGGGGCAGAGAGCCAGTTCCCCGAGGCTGTCTTCGTCATGCTGTTCTTCCAGGTCGGGGAATTCTTCGAAGAAATGGCCGAGGGAAAGAGCAGGGAATCGATTTCAAATCTGATGGACATCAGGCCAGATACCGCTAATGTTGAAAGGGACGGGACAATCACTACAGTCAATCCAGAAGAAGTGAAGGTTGGAGAGATAATAGTAGTAAAACCAGGTGAAAGGGTTCCTATGGATGGGGTTGTTTTAGAAGGCAATTCAAGCCTTGACACTGTGGCTCTAACAGGAGAGAGCATCCCCCGCGGGATAGGAATCGGAGACGAAATACTCTCAGGCTGCGTAAACCTCTCCGGAGTGGTCAGGGCAAAGGTCACCAAGGTGTTCGGGGAATCCACGGCCTCAAGGATACTAGATCTGGTAGAGAATGCATCCTCGAACAAGTCCACAAGCGAGAATTTCATCACAAGGTTCGCAAGGGTCTATACCCCGATAGTAGTAGCAGCTGCCCTGATCCTTGCATTCCTTTCTCCCCTGCTTTCCGGTGACTTCTCAGGCAACATAGCCAAATGGCTTTACAGGGCGCTTACTTTCCTGATCGTGTCTTGCCCATGCGCTCTGGTGGTGTCCATACCCCTGGCCTTTTTCGGAGGTATAGGCGGTGCTTCAAGGAAGGGTATCCTTGTAAAGGGATCGAATTACCTGGAGGCGCTTGGGAAACTGGACACAGTAGTTTTCGACAAGACCGGGACCCTGACAGAAGGGGTATTCGAAGTAACTACAGTCCATCCTGAAAAACTGGACGAAAAGGAGCTGCTTCATCTTGCAGCCCATGTTGAAAGATATTCATCACATCCGGTCGGGCTGTCGCTCAAGAATGCCTATCCCGACGAAGCAGACAGTTGCATGGTGGAAGATGTGGAGGAGATTGCCGGACAGGGTGTCAGGGCCAGGGTAAACGGCAAGACAGTCTGCGTTGGAAACAGCAGAATGATGGAGGCCGCAGGAGCGGGATGGAAGGACTGCGAAAAGAGCGGAACGATAGTCCATGTCTGCGTTGACAGAGAATATGCCGGTCACATAGTGGTTTCGGACAGGATCAAGGAAGATGCTGCAGCAGCAATAAAGGCCTTGAAGGAACAAGGGATCCGCAAGACCGTAATGCTCACAGGAGACAAGGAAGAGGTGGCTGCAGAGGTGGCAAAGGCAGCAGGAATCGATGAGTACAGGGCCGGGCTACTCCCCGACGGGAAAGTCGCCCAGGTTGAGAGTCTTCTAAAAGGGCTCGACAAGGATGCCAGGCTGGCATTCGTAGGAGACGGGATAAACGATGCTCCGGTACTGGCCAGGGCGGATGTGGGAATAGCTATGGGCGCACTTGGGTCGGATGCGGCTATAGAGGCTGCAGATGTGGTACTGATGGACGACAAGCCTTCGAAACTGGCTGAGGGGATAAAGATTGCCCGGAAGACCCTGGGAATTGCCAGGCAGAACACTTTCTTCTCGATATTCTTCAAGGTGCTCGTACTGCTGCTCGCTATCCCTGGTTTAGCCACTATGTGGATGGCGGTTCTTGCTGACGTAGGAATGCTTGTCCTGGCGGTTTTGAACTCCGCCAGGACACTGAAAGTTTGATTTATAGCAGAATACTATTTCTTATATCCTACCGGATGATTGATAAGGAGCTCCATGCCATCTTTGAGGCCAAGCTCCTTTTTCAGTGTCTCCTGATCCATCATGGCACGAGGGACAGTTGCAAGGCCCAGAGCCTGGCATGCCAGACAGATATTCTGTGAGACATAGCCGCAGTCAACCGCTCCGAAGGTAGCGGTTCTGGGCCCCGGACGGTTGTACTTGTTGAGATCGGCAACGATCAGAAGGAAGAGAGGAGCATCACCGATATTGCCCTGGCCTGCCGCGACATCCCTGCGAAGGTCCTTCTCGCTCAGTTTAACAAGGCAGTTGTCCTTGGCAATATATTCATAAGCTCCATCAGTACGGCAGACGTAGAGACGGATCTCCTGGGTGTTCATAGCAGTAGGAGCAGTCAGCCTGCCATCCTCACGGTTGATTCCGACAGCTGCCCAGAGAAGGTCTGACAGGGTCTGGTCGGGAACTGCGACAGTCTTGAAATCCCTTACGGAAGCCCTCTGCTGAAGAGCCTGATAAAGAGTCATGTCTGCATCCTTACGGGGAGCGGGAAGATTGACCTTGTTCTGGGCGTATGCAGCGAACGAAAGGATCACTGCAAGGGTTGCCATTACTAACTGTTTCATATCAATACGTTAATTTTCTGCAATATACGATTTTTTCAAAACATCAAACTGAATGGTGGCCGGAACACTCCGGACAGATTCCTTTCACAAGATAGTTGCTGGTCCTGGAGTCATATCCTTCAGGAAGTACCACCGGAGGGATATGGATGTCGTCAAGGCAGAAGGTTCGGTGGCATCTCTCGCAATAGAAATGGACGTGGGTATCTTCGTCATGATCGGGATCGTGGCTCAAACACAGTTCATAACGGGTTCCCTCCACGTCCTCAATGGAATGGACAAGATGATGTTCCTTGAAGGTGTTCAGGCAGCGGAAAATCCCGGACTTGTCGATAGTCTCGATCCTGTCCTCCAATTCCATAAGGCTCAAAGGGCGCTTCTCATGCCCGAGCGCCTCGGCCACCAGCAAACGGTTTGCTGTAACTTTGATTCCATGCTCCACCAGGAGCTTATCCACATCTGACTTTGACATATAACAAATATAACTAAAAAAGCGTTTTTCTCAACAAGCATAGAATCAATAAGATACAAAAAACGCATAGACTATTAATCTATGCGTTTTTCACAAGTTATTATGTTTCAGCCGCTTACGAAAAACGGTCGGGATTTGCAGAATACAAAACCACTACTTCTTCTGGATTGCCTGTCCGATAAAGTAGCAGCAGGCTGCCACGGCCATTCCGTTGATCGAAGGGATTCCCCACTTGACCAGGTTGGCAACGACCGCGCCGAGGATGACACCTATGACGGCAGCCCAGTTGACCTGGAACTTGGGAGTATCGTCGTCCTGGTATTCCTTCCTGTGAGAGAAATAACTGCAGATGAGGATGATACCAACGGGAGGAAGGGTGCAGTTGAGGATGTTGAGCCAGTCGCAGAAGTTCCAATAGAGCCACACGGCGGCAAGGGTTCCGATGAGTCCTCCGAGGAGAACCATTGTCTTCTTCGAAAAGCCGAAGATGTTGGAAAGTCCCAAGCCGGAGGTGTAGAGGGCATTGTCATTGGTAGTCCAGATGTTGAGACCGAGCACCAGGATGGCGATGTAGAACAGGTTGAGGTTCAGCATGACCTCGAAGATGTCGTTACCGCCCACATAG
>CAMHFA010000006.1 GCA_946184255.1 uncultured Bacteroidales bacterium | reverse complement strand
CTTGAGAAGCGTCCCAAGAAGATAAGTCCTGTCAAAAATGAACAGTTGCTGCTGCTCGCGGTATGCCAGTGCGAAGGGGTTCATTGAGTCAATTCTTTCTAAGCCAATCCCTGAAAATCAAGTCAGTTATTTGTTTCCGGCTGCCATTGTCGGTTATGAAATTATTCTTCTTCAGAGCAGAACAAGCGGTTTGGATTGAACTGGTAGGACCGATGCTGTATCTCGTCATGAAATCCTGCGAAGTTACAGAGGCTCCTTCCTTTCCTTCCCTGGCGATGGCCATCAGCAGTGTCTTCTGTTTTTCTGAGAAGCGGGAGAACAGTTCCATGTAAGAGAAATCCTGCTGGGTGATGATAGCTTCGTAAACTGAATCAAAGCTATCCTCGTCAATTGTCTCCCCCCTTTCGGTCTGTGCGAAGGCTTCGTTCATCAACAGCTGGTTGTACCAGGTGATTCCGTCAAAATAGTCATAACATTTGTAGACCAGTCCTTCGTCTATGTCTTTACCATAAGAACGGAACATCCTTTGTGCAAATTCACGATAGACTTCCCTGTCTATCACGTCAATCGTCATCATGACAGCGCTGTTGTAGAACGGCTTGTCCGGCGACTTGAATATGTTGTTTATTGAATGATTGATGCTACCGGTGTAGATGAACAGGCATCTTTTGCATTTCTGGAAGGCTGTCCTGAGAAATGCTTCCACATTGCTCTCCTTGAAATTCTGTATAGTCTGGAACTCGTCGATTGCAATGACCGTGGGTTTCTTCAGCGAGTCCAGAACTGACAGAATCTCTTCGAGGGATCTCTCTGGTTCAGTTATGTCACCGATACCGGCAGAAAAGGAAATGGAGGATGTCAGCTGGTTGAATTCAACTGTTGGTTTTATGGACTTGATACCTTTCAGCAAGCGATCTTTCAGTCCAGTTACCGTTGAGGCGGTCGAAAACACTTCCTTTGCAAAAAGAGAGGTCATTTCTTTCAGACTGCCCGCTGAATATATGTCCACGAGGAATGTGTTGAAATTGTCCTTTATCTCTTTCTGTTCGAAGCAGTGACGTATCAACCCGGTTTTTCCAAGCCTCCTGTCTGCGAACAAGGCCACATTTCTTCCGTTAAGGATATGCTTGCAAAGAAGAGTTGTCTCTTTTTCCCTGTCGCAGAAATATTCTTCCGGCACGAAAGGTGTCAGTATGAATGGGTTCTTTACGAGAGCGGCCATTTTACGTAGTTTTACGTTACGCAAATTTACGTAAATATTTTACAATTCCAAACAAGGTGGTTGCATTTACATATTCGGCATTTCCACCATGTCGCCCATGGCCAGGTACTGCTGGTAAAGGTTGGTCCCTCCTTCGTCCATCTTTCTTTTGAAATCCTTGATTTCTTTTCCTGACATGTAATCGGCTCCTCTGACGGCTTCATAATATGTCGGTTTTCCGCTGATTGCGCTTACAAAAGAGTCTTTTACGAAGATATAGCGGATCGATTCTTTGATCAATTGTCCCTCTTCGGTCTTTCCGATTGCGTGTCCCTGGAATATGCAGAGGCTGTCACAATCGTAGATGAGTTTGAGGTCTTTGACTTCAGAGTCTCCTATGACTCCGAGGAAAGCCGACATCTCCTCATTTACTTTTTGTTGGAGATGGGTTTTTGCTATGGGAGCCAGTCCTCGTTCTCCGCATGAAACGAGAATAAGTGCGAAAGATAGTATTATCAATAAGAAGTGTCTCATGGTCAATAAAAAGACCGGCCCCTTGGCGGAGCCGGTCAATTATGATTTATAAGCTATTAATAACCTGCATTCTGAGGGATCTGCTTATCCTTGTTGGAATCGATGATCTGAGCAGGGATCGGGAACACATAGTTGTGAGGCTTGAAGTTGCTGTAGTGACGGGTCTTACCCATCTTGTCAACATAGGACTCACGAGGATTGTTGGCGACACCTTCGTAACCAAAGCCATACTTGCGTACACGCTCGTACATGTAATTGGACTTGGTGGCATCCTGTGTAGGATACTTGGAAGTCACATAGGTAGCGTTCGGGTTGCATGACAGACGGCTGAGGGTGATCCAACGCTGCTCCTCTCCGAAGAGCTCACGGATACGCTCGTCCATGATGTAATCGATGTCGATCTGGCTTGCGTCAGCCCTCTTGGCACCTGCACGGTCACGGATGACATTGATGTCAGCTGCAGCACCGGCGAGGTTGTTCTGGGCAAGACGGGCCTCTGCGCGGAGCAGATAGGTCTCGGCGATACGGATCATGTAGAAGTCGCAGTCGTAGATGTTGTAAGCATAGACGTTACGGAACGGATGCTTGTCATCGGAGAACTTCCAGAAACGAGGAGTGATGTTCATAGTGTCACTTGCAGTGATGACATAGGCGTTGTCACCAGGATGATCGAGTTCACGCTGTTTGAGTTCAGCCTTGATCTGTGACCACTTTTTGCCTGAAGGGGTGTAGTAGTCGCGCTGGATCATGACCTCAGAACCGCGGAAGTCGTTAGGATCATCCCATACACTGCCGTTGATGTCACCGGCGGGACGGGTAACATATTCATTCGCCAGGAGGGTAAGTCCGTAAGCGGCACCATTACCCTGGGAACGGCAAGCAAGAGAGTCGATACCAGTACTGAGGTTGTACATAACCTTGCGGCCGACTGCATCCTTGACATCCTTGTTAGGAGCACCTGCATTAGGTACATTGACTCCGGCAGGGAAGCAGACTGCATCAGTAGAGAAGATGTAGAAGACGTTTCCGTCCTTATCCTTACGGGTACCGTTCTTTCCACCCATAGGAACCCAAGGTGACCAGACTGCCTCGATAGGAGCAGTGTGGGTACGCCACCAGGAGTCACCGGAACCACCGAGGGTCCACTGATCGGAATTGGAGAAGTCAGACTGGCAAACCCAGATGGCTTCCTTGTTGGCAGGGTCATTCGAGTTACCGTCCTTTGCGTTCGTTCCATCAGTCTTTGCGGAGCTGCGGAAGAGATCCCAATAAGCACCCTGAGGGGCTGCAAGGGAATTGCCATAGCGGTCAACGGCCTGGTCGGCACGGTTACCGAAACGGGTTGTCATGAGGGCGTAGTTACCATCCTGGCCATTTATGACGCGGGATGCAGCATCCTCTGCCTCCTTGAACTTACCGAGAGCAAGATAGGTCTCAGCAAGGTAATGGGCAGCGGCAGCTTTGGTAATGGTTCCCATCAAACGCGGGGAGGTAGGAAGGTTCTCCTCAGCCCACTTGAAGTCCTCGGCGATCTTCTCCCAAGCTTCCTGGCGGGAGAGGAGTTCGTAGTCATAACGGGCCTCAGTGGTCATGTGCTCTGAATACATGACACCACCGTACATGCCGGCGAGGACACGATAAGCCCAAGCCCTGAAGAAGACGGCTTCTGCGCGGAGCTCATTCTTCTTGGTGGCAGTTGAATAGGTGACATCTTCGTTCTGGTCAATCATGTCCACGACTGTGTTGGCACGGTTGGCAAGTTTGTACATATAGTCAGGCCAGTGACGGGCGTAACCACTCTGATCGGTAAGGGTTGCCCAGTTGGACATGTGGTCAGTGGCGCTTGTCTCGGAGAAGGAGTCAAGTCCGACACCAAGGAGCATGAAAGAGTGAGTCGTACGCATGCAACCGTAAATCATGTACTGCACTTCTGCATAGCAGGAAGCAAGACCGATTTCCATAGCACGCTCAGACTGGTAGAAACCCGCAGAGTCGTTCTTGTAGGATTTTTCCTCAAGGAATGCCTCATCGTTGCAGGCGCTGAAGAGAATGACACAGGCTGAAAGAGCAGCGAATATTTTGTAAATCTTCATAATTCTTTCTGTGTTAATGTTAGAATGTCAGATTGATACCGACGGTAACAGTCTTGTAGGCTCCGTTGCTGCCATAGCGGTCTGAACCGGCGTTGGCGGCGATTGTACCTGCATTTTCAGGATCGATACCAGACCAGTTGGAGATCGTGATAAGGTCTGTTGCAGCGACATAGATACGGGTTGCGTTCAGACCGATGGCCTTTGTCCATCTGGGCTCGAGATTGTAAGAGAGTACGAGGTCCTTCAGCTTGAGGAAGGAACGGGGGTTCCAGAACTGATAGTTGAGGGACTTTCCAAGAGTGGAGGTACCCCATCCATAACGAGGATACCTGTCTCCGTCACCTTCAGCCTGCCAAGGCTTGACAGATGCAAGCTGGGCGCCTCCGGTCATCGTTGTTCCGAAAGCGTTCGGGTCGAACCAGAGGAAGTGAGTCTGGTTACCCTGGGCCCAACGGAAGTTGAAATAGAGGGAGAATCCCTTCCAAGCCAGCGTATTGGCGAAGTTCACAGTGAAGAGAGGATCCGGGGAACCGATGTAATGACGGTCATCTGCGGAGATCTTGCCGTCACCATTGTAGTCTTCGAACTTGATGTCACCAGGGACAGCATCCGGCTGAACCTTGTGGGCATCGATCTCGGCCTGGTTCTGGAATACTCCAAGTTTCTTTACGTCGTAAGCGGCACCGATAGGATAACCGACCTGGAGGGCGTAGTAGGAGTCAAAACCATAAGAAGTGGCATTTGCGATATCGTCTGCCTCCTTGCCATCATAGCCAGGACCGAAGAGGGAAACGAGTTTGTTGGCATTGGAGTCGAACACAAGGTTGCTCTCCCAACGGAAGGTCTCCCTGCCGTTTCCATTGACATTGATGGAATTGAGGGCAATTTCAATACCCTTGTTGGACACCTTACCTACGTTGTCCCACACATCTGTGTAACCGGAGAAGTAAGGAGCACTACGGCGGACAAGCATGTTGATGGTGTTGCCGGCATAGACATCCACACTACCATTCAGGCGGGTCTCAAGAAGTGAGAAATCCAAACCGATGTTGTATTTCTCAACAGTAGCCCAGGTAAGGTTGGGGTTAGGAACATTGGTCATGGCCATACCAAGGTTGCTGGCATCACCAAGCCAAGTCATAGAGATGTTACCGTTGTTGCTTGTGGTCTTCTCAACAGTAGCCTGGGTTGCTCCAGGAGAGACGGAACGGGAACCATTCTGTCCCCAGGAGAGACGGAGCTTCAGGAAGTCGAACATTCCATCCTTCATGAATTCCTCATTGGAGATAACCCATGCGGCGGATGCACCGTAGAAGTTGCCCCACTTGTGACCGATTCCGAAGGCGGAATAACCGTCACGACGGAAGTTCACGGTAGCATAGTACTTATTAGCGTAGTTGTAATTGGCGCGTGCGAGATAACCTACAGCCTGTGATTCAACGCGGGTTCTGTTAGGTGTCCATGTTGTAGCGGTGGACAGGTTGTATTGAGCAAGGTTGGTAGGAGTGTCGAAGCCGCTGAATCCGATGGAGAGACCATTGCTGTTGGTCTTTTCACGGGTGTAACCCAGCATGTAGTCCATGTGATGCCTTCCGAAATCCTTGGTGTAAGTCAGGATCTGGTCGATGTTCCAGGCGGCATAGTTGGACATGGAGGAGTTACCGCTGGCGGAAGCATTGAACTGCTGAGGGTTGTCCATGTCGGTAACCCTTTCTGTATTAACCTTGATCTCAGGCCTGTTGAACACGTCAGAGTAGGAAGCGTTACGCTGACCCTGCATGGTGATCTTGTAGCTCAATCCAGGGATGAACGGGAAATCGATCTGGGCATAGGCGACACCGTTGAGGTTGGCGCTCTTGCTGCCACGCTGGGTCCAAAGGTGCGAGTCGTTTTCACCTGCTCCCCAATAAGGGCTGGCGGTGTTGCCGTCAGGAACACTGTTGTACCAGTTCTCATAGCCAGGCTGGATAGCATGGACGAATGAAAGAGGGGTCATCCAGAATGCGTTCTGGATCTTTGCGGTCTGGCCCCAGCTGTTGGCCCAAAGGTAATTGGCCTTTGCACCGACGGTAAGCCATTCGTTGACGTTGATGTCAACCTTACCCATGGCGCCGGCTTTCTCGTAATCATCACCCTTGCGGATACCCTGCTGACGGGTGTAGTCGGATGAAACATAGTAGCTGACGTTCTTGGCCTTTCCACCCACGCTGACATCGTACTTCTGTCCGACACCCCTGCGTGAGATCTCTTCCAGCCAGTTTACCCACTGACCTTCATTCCAAGCATCAAGTTCACGGGCTGAAAGGAGTCCGGAATTGGCTGCATTGTCCAGGCTTCCGAAATCGCTCCATTCCTTGTCCTTGAAGTTTGCGTTACCGATAGCCTTCTGGCTGAAGAAACGGTTCTTCAGGAAGGTCTCCTTGTCATTCACCATCTTGGGCATGCGGCTCCAGTCGGAAAGGCTGAGGCTGGCGTTGAAGTTGACGACCGGCTTCTCGCTTGTTCCGCGCTTGGTGGTGATGATGATAACACCGTTAGCAGCACGGGATCCGTAGATAGCAGCTGCGGAAGCATCCTTCAGGACGTCGATGCTCTGGATGTCAGCAGTGTTGATCGAGTTGATCGAACCATAAGAGAGAACACCGTCGATGACGAGCAGAGGCTGGTTGACGCTCTGGGCACTTGAGGAAATGCTTCCTCCTGTAGGGATGGCGTTCTTACCACGGATGGTCATCGTGGAGGTGTTGTCACCACCGGCAGTGCTGGTAGGTGCGTAGTTGAGACCAGCAACACGGCTGGACAATCCGGCGAGGGCGTTCGGGTTAGGCAGCGAAGAAATGTTGCTGTCATTGCCGAAGTTGACGCTGGCGATAGCTCCGGATACGTCCTTTTTACGGGCAGTACCGTAACCCACAACCACAACCTCGTCGAGGAACGCTGCATCGTCCTTCAGCTGGACATTGATGTTGCGCTGTGATCCGACATTCACTTCCTGGGAAGCGAAGCCGATGCTGGAGAAGACCAGGACGGCGCCCTGCTTCAAGTTGGACAGGGTGTATTTTCCATCAAGATCTGTCATCGTGCCGTTAGTGGTGCCCTTTACGAGGACATTCACTCCGACAAGAGGTTCCCCAGACTGATCCGTAACCTTTCCGGACACGGAAGACTGAGCGAATGCCTGTACTCCCATGAATAGAAGTACGAGCAAAGCCGTAATGAAACGTTTACTCATAAACAGAATGATTTTAGAAATAAAATAGTGTTGGATTATTTTATTAAATGACTTGTTTAGTAAAAAATGCTAAAAATTATGCGTGTCTCGTTAACATTAAAGTAAAACTAACCTAAAAATCCATCGGACAAAAAGTATCCGAGGAACGAGCAAATATAGTAACAAATGAAAAAAATACAAAATGATTCTAACTATTTCATTATCAATATATTACCCTAAACGCCGAAAAGTAACTTGTTGATAATGAGACACCATGGTGGGATTCACTATGCCTAAGTGCCATCATTTTCAGCTAATTGAACTTCTCCGACAAACGTGGTTTCGTGTCTCAAAACGGAGGTCAAATCTGGGCTTCCTGAAGTTTTACTAAACAAGTCAATTAACAATCAATCAGGAAGTTCTAAACCATTTTAATTCTTCTGTTTATGAGTAAACGTTTTATTACGGCATTGCTTGTGCTCCTTACTTTTGGAGTGCAAGCGTTCGCCCAGAATGCGGTTACCGGTAAAGTGACCGACTCCAAGGGTGAACCCATTCCGGGAGCAAGTATCATGGTAAAAGGTACTCAGACCGGAACAATGACGAATTTGGATGGATCCTATAGCCTGAACATCAGGCCGGGGGTCACCCTCGTCTTCTCTTGTATCGGATTCCAAAACCAAGAAGTCGTTCCTGGTTCAAGATCCGTTGTCAACGTGGTCCTTTTAGAGGATTCAGAAATGCTTGATGAAGTCGTCTATGTCGCTTACGGTACAGCGAAGAAGAAAGACCTGACGGGTTCTATTTCGACCGTAGAGAACAAGACTCTCGAAATGCAGGCACAAGGTTCCATAACCCGTACTCTTGAAGGCCAGGTCGCTGGTCTCCAGACCTCTTCCCTTGACGGACAGCCCGGTATTGACACCGGTATCCGTGTTCGTGGTATCGGTACCGCCAGTGCCAACAACTCTAATGCACTCATCATCATCGATGGTGCTCCTGCAATTGATGGAACAAATCCTCTGTCTTCCCTCAACAGCAAGGACATTGAGAGTGTTACCATTCTGAAGGATGCTGCATCAACAGCCCTTTATGGAGCCCGTGGTGCTAACGGTGTCATCCTTGTCACAACCAAGAGCGGTAAATCCGGAAAGGCCAAAATCTCTTTTGAGGGACGATGGGGAATCAACGCTATCGGACCTAACTCTGACTTTGATGTCATCGGTTCTGATAATGCCGGAGATCTCTATGAATTTTACTGGCTCGGTATCTATAACTCGGTTTATACTGGTTACGCAAAGAATTCAGAAGCCCTTAAGGGCAATGCTGCGGCATCCGCAGAATTTGCTTCGAAGCACCTCTTCGACTTCACCGGTGATGCCGCTTCATTCAGCCGTAATGGTCTCTACAACAGACTTGCTTACTCTGTTCCCGGTATGACCTTCACTCCTACTGGAAGTGGATCTAATGCATCGTCAACCCTTGGCGGTTCATATCTGGTAGGCACCGATGGAAAGCTCAATCCTAGTGCGTCCCTCCTCTACAGCGGTGGTACTCTCCACGACTCTCTTGTCTCCGCCCGCTTCCGTCAGCAGTATAATATCTCTGCAAGCGGAGGCTCTGAAAAGATGGACTATCACCTCTCTCTAGGTTACCTCTCAGATCCTTCATACGTAGCCACTTCAGCATTCGACCGCTACAATGCCCGTGCGAATGTCAATGCCCAGGTTACTGACTGGCTCAAAGCTGGAGCAAAGTTCGCTTACACTCATCGTAAGACCAACTCCCTTGCAACTCGTTACGGACGTAACCCTGGATCAACCGCAGAGAACCCGTTCTCACGTATCGACGCTTCCACCGTTCTGGACAACGCCTATGCACGTGACCTTCAGGGTAACTACATCCTCAATGATGCGGGCGAGAAGATGGGTAACGTGAATGCCGGTTCAACGGCTTACAATGCTACACCGACCCTCTCTCCTGTAGGTCCTACCCGCAATCTCTTCGGTCAGGCCATCAACTGGGTCGAGTACTACAAGCAGCAGATCGACAGCAACACCTACGATGACCTCAACGTCAACGGTTACACCAGGGCCTCCTTCCTCAAGTATTTCACTGCAGAAGTCAACCTTACCTACAGCACTACATTCAACACGCGTACTCGTTTCTTCAACACTCAGACCGCTGCCGCACGTGTCGGTGCCGATTTGGGATCAGTGATCCATAAAGACAAGGAACAGTACACGACAATCAACACCCAGCAGCTCGTCAACTATAACCAGGACTTCGGCCCGCATCATGTTGACGCAATGGTTGGACACGAATACTATCAGTATAACTATGACCTGGTCAGATACGGTTCCGGTCATGGTCTTATCAATGATTTCCAGGGTTATGTGAACTTCCTCGGTACCCAGTCTTACAGTACTTACGGTAACTCTTGGGGTGGTAACCTCAACAAGATGGCCATGGAGTCATTTTTCGGACGCGCGAACTATGTCTATGATGAAAAGTACTATGCGTCCGCTTCCCTCCGTCGTGACGGTTCCTCGAAGTTCAAGCTCCCCGAGAACCGCTGGGGTACATTCTGGTCGGTAGGTGCCGGCTGGCGTATCTCCGCAGAGCCTTGGATGGACGGTACCAGGAACTGGCTGGACAATTTGAAGGTCCGTGCAAGCTACGGTGTCCTCGGTAACCAGAACGGTATCGGCATGTATTCCGGCTATCAGACCTGGTCATACGGAGCATCCGGTTGGGCTGGTACCAACATTGCCACCTATCCTACAGGGTACACCCTCAGCAAGGGTGGATGGAGCAATGACGCCCTCACTTGGGAGAACGTCCATACTACAGACGCCGGTGTAGACTTCACGCTCTTCGGTGGAAAGCTGTCAGGTACCGTGGATTGGTTCAACAAGCAGACCGTCAACGCTATCTGGAACCAGAACGCCTCTTACCTCGCTGCAGGCCAGGCCTCCCTCCAGATGAACACGGCAGGTATCCGCAGCCGCGGTGTCGAGGTTGAGCTTTCTTACCAGCCTGTCAAGACTACTGACTGGGATGTCATTTTCTCAACCGTCGGTACACACTATAACACTATCATCACAAGCGTTCCTGCAGGTACAGGTTCCGAAGCACTCAACGGATGTTGGACCGCCAACTCAGACGGTTGGTCACTCTCCGGAGAAGGTACTTCTTCAGGTCAGGAATACCTCCGCGGTGTCGGTAAGGATTACTTCAACATGTATCTTTACAAGTACGCTGGCGTAGCCGGTAACACCGGCGTCACCTATTATGGTAATGACGGCAGGCAGTACAATGGCTACAACAAGGGTGATGCCTATGCTGGTATGCCTCTCTTCTGGCACACCGTTACGGCAGCTGAGGCCCAGGCCGGCACCTTCGGATCCGCCAAGGCTGGAGACATCATCAACACCACCAACACAAGCCTTGCCAACAGGTATGAGATGGGTGACGCCATTCCCGAGTGGATCGGTGGTTTCACTACAACCATCCGTTACAAGAACCTTGACTTCACCGCCCTGTTCTCATATCAGATAGGTGGAAAGTTCTTCTCCGTTGACTATGGAACAGGCGAGGAAGGCCGCTACAAGGCCGGTCAGGACCTCTCTGACGGTGTGTCTGTTTCAAAAGAACTCTGGAACAACACCTGGACGGAGAACAACCTGGACGCCAAGTTCCCTATGGTCATCTACGGTTCCGAGACACAGCGCAGTGGCGCAACCCTCGGCAGCTGGAACTACACCGACATGTCTCTCTTCAGCGCCAGCTATTTCAGCGTCAAGAATGTTACCCTCGGCTACACCTTCCCCAAGAAGCTTGTGAACAGGGCCATGATCAGCAACCTTCGCATTTACGCGTCTTGCGACAACCCTGTCCTCATCTACAGCCACAAGGGTGTTGATCCCCGCTGGTCAATGACCGGAGGTATGAACGTCGGCGCATTCTCTTATCCTTACCTCAGTGTCTATACATTCGGTGTCAACATTGATTTCTAAGGAATGGCTTTCATTAAACATCTTTAACAGAATACAGATATGAAAAAGATTATAAAGAGCGTCGCCTTAATCGCTGGAGTGGTGTTACTTGCTGCCTCTTGTGCTGACAAGCTTGAAGTCACACCTCCCAACAACATCTATGACGAGCAGATCAAAGAGTTGCTCGAAAACGGTACTACTGCCCAAAAGGAATCCATCCTAAAGGCAATCGTCAACCCTATGGCACAGTACTTCAACAACTACGACAGGAATAATGTCTGCAGTACCGGTAGCGCCAACGTGATGAACTATAGCTATCCGGGCATCGAATGGGGCCGCAGCCTTATGGGCAACGACGTGGCTCTCGGTTATGACCTTGAGTCATACGACCTTGCCGGACGCGATCTCTATCAGTTTGTGACAGACTACCGTATCGGTAATACCAATGCAAACTACTGCCACTGGACGACTTATGCCTATGCTATCAATCAGGCTAACAGTGTTCTCGGTTACATGACCGAAGAACTTGCCCAGAAAGAAAATCTCTTTAAGGACGGGCGCGCCCGCGCTCTGCTCATCCGAGCATACTGCTATATGTGCATGATGGAAGAGTATCAGGACGCTTATCTTCTCGGCGGAAAGGACAAACTTGGCCTCTCAATCTACAAGGAATATGATCCCAAGCAAGCACCTGTTGCTCGTTCTTCTGCTGAAGAGACCTGGAATTTCATTAAGGGAGACATAAAGGAAGCGGTAACGCTCCTCACCGGTGCTGGTGTAGGTTACACTGCCGGAAGAGCAAATTCTGAAGATTTCGATCTCGGTGTCGCCAACTTCCTTCTCGCAAGGGCGTCCATCCTTACGGGTGACTATTCAACTTGTATAAGTGCTTGCAAGGCGATAATCTCCAGCAATGCGTACAGCTTTATCGCTAAGGATAATTATGGTGGACACAACACCGGTTCATGGACTCCTACGAGCGATATTGTTGTCAATCCGGCGACGAATGCTTTCACGAACATCGCTGTCAACCCTGAAACGATCCTTGGGTACAACGTAACCTCTTCGTTCTATGCCCAGGCTGCAGTGTTCTTTGGCCTCACAAGCATGTTCTCAAGTTATTCATCCAGCAAGTCAACCGCCCGTATTGACGATCGTCTCTACAAAAAGATCAACGACAACGATGTCCGCAAGGATGCTTTCCTTGACTTCGAGGTTGGTGACTACAAGTTTGCTGTCAACGGAGCCGTCGCCAAGATTCCTTCATACGCAAGCATGAAGTTTTCTTCCACCGATGCTCTCAACAACGATGGTACTGCCGGTGCAGGTACTCCTGCTTCCACAACAAAATGCGACTACACCAAGTTCCGTCTTTCCGAGGTTTACCTGATGCTTGCCGAGGCTCAGAACGCGAGCAGTGACGCCAATGGTGCAAAGGCTACCCTGAACGCCCTACTTGCCGCCCGTACCAAGGATGGCGCAGAGACTCTTACCTGCGACAACTACGGCAACAACGGCAACTTGACCGAGTTCATCCAGCTTCAGTGGAGAATCGAGATGTGGGGAGAAGGTGGTCGCGAGTACTACAACAACAAGCGTTGGGGGGTTAATGTTGACAGATCAGGATCAACGGTCCATCCAAAGCAGGTTACCTATCCTGCAAACAAGATGACTCTTGCCATGCCTGAGCGTGAACTTCAGGACAATCCTGAGTGCGTAGACAATCAGATCAACTAACAGTCTTCTATGAAATAGAGGGGTGACCGAAAAGGCCACCCCTCTATTTTTATTTCCGTCGCGAAACTGTCAACTAACCTTGAACGCTCCCTTGACAGGCTTGCGGGACATCTCGAAGTGTAGGGTGGCCCCGTCCTTTATGTCCTCATAATTAATATAAGGATAGTTCAGTTTCTTGCCGTTCAGGTAAGCTGCCTTGATATAGACGGCATCCTCGCTCCAGCCTTTGGTGGTCATCTTTACTGTCTTTCCGTTTGACAGGGTTACTGTCATTCCGGGAACACAGGGTGAACCCAGATAGTACCAGTCTGCTCCGGGGCAGAAAGGATAGAATCCGAGGCAGTTGAACAGGTACCAGGCGCTCATCTGGCCGCAGTCGTCGTTGCCGCTCAGTGAGCCTGGCTCGTTGCCATAATAATTCTTGGCCACATAACGGACCCATTTCTGGCAGTTCCAGGGTTCTCCAAAATAATCATATAGGTAAGCAACATGGTGGCAAGGCTCGTTGCCATGCCAGTAGCCGCCTATACGGCCCCAGATGTCATGGGCACCGGGGATGTCTTCCGGAAGCTCTATGGTGAAGAGCTCGTCAAGATATTTCTTCAACCTGTCGCGACCGGCCAACTGGACATAACCGTCCATGTCATGGAAGACGCTCCATGTGTATTGCATGGTAAATCCTTCGGTTATATCTCCCCATCCGTTTACAGAACCAGGACCCTGATAGGCAATAGGGGCGAATGGAGTACGCCATTCTCCCTTTGAATCCTTGCCTCTCATATATCCGGTCTCCGGATCGACCAGGTTCTTATAGTTCATGGAACGGTTAAGGAAGAACTGATAGTCCTTCTCATGTCCCAACTTCTTCGCGACCTGGGCGATGCACCAGTCGTCGTAGGCATATTCAAGGGTCTTGGAGACGCTTTCCTTCTCCAGGTCGAAGGGAACGTAGCCGAGGGAGGTATATTCAGGAATGCAGTCGTAGTGGGCGTTCGTGGCGGTGGTCTTCATCGCCTGGAAGGCTCTTTCATAGTCGAATCCGGGAACGTCCTTGAGGATCATGTCGGCAAGGATTGAACAGGAATGGAAACCTATCATGCACCAGGTCTCGCCGCCGTAGAATGACCAGTAGGGGAGCATGTGCTCGGCGCTCTTGTCATAGTGGGCAAGCATCGAATTGGCTATGTCGGCCTGCAGGGGACGGTTGACCAGGTTCATCAGAGGTTCGAACGCCCTGAAGGTATCCCAGAAGGAGAAGGTAGTCACATTCGTAAAGCCTTCGGCCTTGCCGATGGTGCCGTCGTGCTCACGGAACTTTCCATCGGCATCCTGAAACACGAATGGATGCTGCATTGTGCGGTACACGCTGGTGTAGAAAGTCTCCCTGAGGACCTTGTCATCGCTGTCCAATGAATATGTTCCCAGAGCCTTTTCCCAGGTGTTCTCTGCTTCAGCCAGCACAGTGTTGAAGTCCTTTCCGTCCAGTTCCTTCAAATTCAGCAACGCCCCGTCCGTCCCGACTCCCGACACTGCGACTTTGACTTCCAGTCGGAACTGTTGCCGGTCGGACGCCTCGCTCCGCTCGGCCCCACCGTTCGCCTTGCTCACGGTCCCCCCTCTTACAGTGCCGAGGGTGGCATGGTCCTCCCCGGCAACAGTTCCAATTGTCGCAAACTCCTTTCGTGTATCAAAAGGCGACGAAGGGCCGTCGAAGCGGACTATGACCTTGAGCTTGCGGCCCCAGGCCTCGAGGGAACTGCGGAAACGCTTGGTGTTGTAGATTACGGGTTCGCCTTCCTGGAGGATTGTGAAATCCTTGATAGGTTCCGAGAAGCGGGCGGCGAAATAGACATGGCGGCTGGGATTCCAGCCTTTGACCAGCCTGCTGCCTATGATGGTATGGTCATCAAGAAGACGAACGTCAGACCATTCACAATTCCAGTACAAGGTGTGGTCGAGATCTATTGTCACATAAGCGTTTTCCCTGTCCGGATAGGTGAACCTGAACATTCCAGAAAGCATGGCTGCCGTCATTTCCGCCTTTACTCCACTGTCCAGCATCAGGCAGTAGTAGCCGGGGTGTGCGCTTTCCTTATCATGGTCAAGTGCAGAAGGTTTCGGGTCAGGGTTTGTTCCGGGTAGGAACAGGAAATCACCGAGATCCGGAATGCCGGTTCCGCTCAGGTGTGTCAGGCTGAAACCCTGAACAGTCGGTTTTGAATATTTGTACCCGGCGGCGCAGTCATAGTCCTTGTCATCGCAGTCCGGGCTGATCTGGATACCTCCGTAAGGCAGCTGCGGCCCCGGATACACATTCCCGAACCCGTCCGTCCCCACGAACACGTTCACGTCGTTTATCAGCTTTTTGTCATTGTCGGAAACAAATGAGAATGAAGAGGTTAAGAAAACGAGAACCGAAACGGCCAGACCTTTAATAATATTCATGGCTAGATTATTTACTTTTCACAAAGATAATGATAGAAAGAAAAAATACCTATATTTGAAAAAATGGTAATACTATGAACAAACTTGCTGAAAAAACGAAGAATCATGTAGAGGTCGTTGACGGAAAAGTCAAGACCATATATGATGACATTACCCTCTCCAGAGGATGGCTTCCACTTGAAGAAGCAAAACAGTTAACTACTGACTACATGAATGCGTTGAAGGATACTGTGTTGAGAGATGAAAACGGTAGTCGACTTAACAGTCTATGAGAGAATTCTTGAATTCTATTCCAGGGTCGCTTTAGCCCATCCAAACACTTTTAATTTTCTTGACACAAGTCGTCAGTCCTTCAAGGTTTATGAGGATTTGATTGATTTGTGTAACCATTTCACATTGCCCCGAGCCCCTCGTATTGCTAATTGGAAGAAAAGGGGTTACATGGAACTATTTTCAAAAACGACAGGATGGTGCTTCGGCTACACCATTGATATAATCGATGGTGAGCCGATGCGTCATATCCGGGTATGTGAAAAGTCGGAAAATATCCGTTAGGAAAACTATTTCCCGGTCATAGAATATGGCTTGTCGGCGGGTTTCTGGCCGCGGGCCTTGTTGGGTTTGGAGGCCATGTCGAATTCCAGGACACCGCCGGCCAGGAGGTCGGCATGGGTCA
>CAMHFA010000005.1 GCA_946184255.1 uncultured Bacteroidales bacterium | reverse complement strand
CCTGGCCGACATTCTCGACTTTCACGAATATGCAGGCCCTCTTCCATTGAGCGTTGACAAAGGCGTCGATGACAGGGCCGTTGTTATACTGGTACTTCTTCTGGTTGTAGAACACTCCGACCGCGGGATTCCAACCAGGGGTATAGAATTTCGTGTTGTACCAGACGTCACCTCCAAGCTGGAGCCTTAAAGTCCCGTGCGAGATGTCGAACTGGAGGTAGAGCCTGGAGTTGGCGGCTATTTTGGGCACCGGCAGCACGTCCTCATTGGAAGAAAGCTGGAACAGGATGCGGTTGTCAAGATGCAACGGCCCAAGCGCCAAGTCCTTGTTCAGGGTGGCGCTCAGGACACTCATCGGTGTGGTGTTTTGCCTGACCACCGCGAGAGAGTCGAAGTAGATGTTACCGTCCAGGAGGGCATAACCGGCCTCCGCGCTGAACTTCCATCTCGGAATGTCAAGCTTGGCTTGAAGCTTAGTCGAAGAGGTCTTGCCGAACTCGTTATCCCACTTGAAGTGATTGGAGAAGAAGTGGTTGTGATAGTGCTCCGGTTCCTTGAGGGAAGTCTCGAAATGCAGCCCGAGACTCACCGGGCTGGTACGGGCCCTTCGGAAAGGATGCAAAGTGAACTTGGCGTTGGCCTTGAGGGACAGATCGTTCATCTCGCTGCCGAGGAACACGTAGTCGCCTGTGGCGTCCCAATGGATATAATCCCTCAGTTGTCCCTCGACTCCGGCGTAAACGAAGGTGGAATTCCAGATGGTGTTGGTGTTGCCCTTGAGGAAGGTCGGGTCGAAATCGTACCAGGAAGTGATCCTGTTCCCGATACCTCCGTTCAACTTCGAGACGATGGCGTCATCAGCCCAAGGCTGCAGCCTTATGAACAGGCGGTTCTCCAGCTTGGATACACGGACTGAGTCGTATGAGTTGGTCGGGTTGTAGAAGAAAGCCCTGTTGAAGAGGTCTCTTGCGGGCGTGTCACTCGCCGATATTTGGTCCAGATACCTCTTGCGGAAGACCGAGTACTCGGAGCTGTGACCGATGAAAGCCGTGGTGATGTCATCAGCGTCGAGTGAGTCCGCGGCTGCCGCTCTTTCTTTCGCCGCGAGGTCAGCAAGGCTGTCCACAGCGGCGATCAGGGTGGAGTCTCCGGAAGAGAGTATCTTCTCCCTGTAGGCCTTGTCCCACTTCTTCTCGCGAATATTGTTTATGAAAGTGAACGGGATCCTGTACTGCTGGTCAACGAAGAAGGTCTTCTTCTGGATGGTGCTGGACGCGTTCGTGAGATGGACGGGATATTCCCTGGCGTCCAGGGTGGTGTCCCTCACCATTGTTATGTCGGTTATTCCTCCGTTCTCCTTCCGGGTGATCTTGTTGTTGATGTAGCCGACGTGAAGAAGGTATTTCTTCCCGGTGTAGTTGACCGCGAGCGAAAGGGTCTTGTTGCCCGTGGTCTCGTTTTCCATAATACCGTTACCGCCAAACCGGTTGTACTCAATGGTGTAGTTGAGCTCGGGGTAGAGGTTCTGGCTGGTCAGGATGTGGATGTTGTCCGAGGCTTTCTGGGTGTTGGCGAACAAGGTCCCGAAATATGCCAGCTCGGTGTAAGCCGTCTTCGTGTTGTAGAAAGGCAGAGTCTTTGCCGAATAGCTCCAGGACTCGTAAGGGTCGTAGAATGAGACGCCGTTCTCGCTGGTCCGGTTGAAGTAGTTGTAGTACTGCAAAGCGGAACCGGAGACACCGAGCCAGGCGGCGTTGACATCCCTTCGGAAGAACGGAAAGTCGTGGACCCTGTAGTTGGCCGTGGTGTCCGGGATCTTGACATCCATCTTATGGAATTCCCTCTCGTGGGTCCATTGGACTATCCTCTTGTAAATCATAGAGTCAGGCAGGGCGAACGTGGCGAGAATCCTCGGGGTGTTCTCCTTGATGCTGTCCCGGATTTCCGCCAGGCTGTCTTTGACGGCCTGGACACTGTCGGCGATGTGCTTCTTGAATTTCTCTTTCTGCTCTATGTCGTATTTCTTCCTGTCAGCCTTTGACAGCGAGGCGTACCAGGCGTCGAACTCGGCTTTCTTGCGGGCTCGGTATTCAAGATTGTAAAGTGAATCCAGGATTGGCCAGTCCAGTGAGTCCCCGGCCTGCTTCAAAGAGTCGCTGACTATCCTGTGGACAAGGGAGTCGATGATGGCGACATAATACTTGTACCTGAACGGATCGATGTCTTTCAACGAGTCAGGGGGGAATATCGAGTCCCTGGCGGTGACCAGCGGGATGGAATCGACCGCTTCCAGGAAAGTGGATGTGTCGTAGTCCTCGAACTTGGATGCCCTGGCGTTTTTCAGGAATATGTTCTTGTAGCGGATTGTGTCAGGCTTGCCTGGTCCTTCCGCGGAGACAAATCCGTATCCCGGGTCTCCGCCTGAAGGGCGGGGACTCATACCGATGGCGTGGAGCGAGATGACGCACACCACGACCAGCGGGAACCAGATCCTATTGAGAAGCTCTCTCATCCACGAAAGACCAATAATCCCACAAAGTTACTTTTTTTCCACGTTTCAAACAAATCCCGAGCCGCGTGATGAGAATATGAATAATAATTCGTATATTGTAAAGCTATGAGGAAAATCAAGAAAATCTATGAGACTGACTCTTGGCTTCAACCTTACAAGGAAGCCATAGAGGCCCGGCATAAAAGGATTCTCGCCGCCCGCGACAAGATTTCTCCCAAGGGTGGAAGCCTGTCCGATGGTGTCAATAATCATCTTTATTACGGCCTTCACAAGGAGAAGGACGGCTCCTGGGTAATCAGGGAGTGGGCTCCCAATGCCACGAGGATATACCTGATCGGTGAGTTCAACAACTGGAAGAGGACGTCAGCCTATGAGTTCAAGGTGGCCGGTGAAGGCAACTGGGAACTTCGCCTGGACGGGATGTTCCTTTCCCACGGCGAGCTTTACAAGCTTTTCATCGAATGGCCCGGCGGTGGAGGGGAAAGGATTCCCGCATATTGCCGAAGGCTGGTTCAGGATCCCCACACAAAGGTGTTCTGCGCCCAGGTTTGGGATCCGTCGGAGCCATATTCCTGGAAACACGACCACGCTCTCCGCAGGCCGCATCCTCTCATCTACGAATGCCATATAGGAATGAGTTCCGAGGAGCCTAAAGTGTCCACTTTCAACGAGTTCCGTCAGAATGTCCTGCCCCGTGTGAAGAAGCTTGGTTACGACACGATCCAAATAATGGCCCTTCAGGAGCACCCTTACTACGGCTCTTTTGGTTACCAGGTCTCCAATTTCTTCGCCTTGAGCTCCAGGTTTGGCACTCCGGATGAGTTCAAGGAGCTTGTTGACACGGCTCACGGAATGGGAATAGCTGTCGTGATGGACATTGTCCACTCCCACAGTGTGGATAACGAGGCTGAGGGTCTGGGTCGTTTCGACGGCCGTGACGACCTCTATTTCTATCAAGGACCGCAAGGACACCATCCCGCCTGGGGGTCCCGTTGCTTTGACTACGGGAAAGACGAGGTGGTGAGGTTCCTGCTGTCCAACTGCAAGTTCTGGCTGGAGGAATACCATCTGGACGGTTTCCGTTTCGACGGTGTCACCAGCATGATTTACTGGGACCATGGCCTTGGGAAGGACTTTGGCGATTATTCCTTGTACTTCGATCAGGGAGTGGACGAGAATGCAGTCACCTATCTGGCCCTGGCCAACATGCTGGTCAAGGAGATAAGACCTTCGTCAGTCACGATAGCCGAGGACGTCAGCGGAATGGCCGGTCTGGCCGCACCCTTCGCTGCCGGAGGAGTCGGTTTCGACTTC
Organism: uncultured Bacteroidales bacterium; assembly: GCA_946184255.1. Lineage (GTDB taxonomy): Bacteria > Bacteroidota > Bacteroidia > Bacteroidales > UBA932 > Cryptobacteroides. The sequence goes on along the minus strand of CAMHFA010000005.1, from coordinate 12,863 downwards.
AGGATGGCCATGGGTATTGCAGACCATTGGATCAAATGGATCAAGGAAAAGTCGGACGAGCAGTGGAGTCCGGGGGAGATGTGGTATGAACTTACCAACAAGCGCTCCGATGAAAAGACCATCAGCTACGCCGAGTGCCACGACCAGGCGCTTGTGGGTGACAAGACGATCATATTCAGGCTGATGGACAAGGAGATGTACTTTTCCATGAACAAGGAATCCAAAAATCCTTTGGTGGACAGGGGGATTGCACTCCACAAGCTTATCAGGCTTGCTACCATAGGTACGGCCGGAGACGGCTATCTCAACTTCATGGGCAATGAGTTCGGCCATCCTGAGTGGATCGATTTCCCCCGCGAGGGCAATGGCTGGAGTTTCCAACATGCCAGAAGGCTCTGGTCGCTCTCTGACAATGGTTTCTTGAGATATGGATGCCTACAGGCATTTGACAAGGCTATGGTCCATCTGGTAAAACGGCATGGGCTCTTGGCTTTCAGGCCCGAACTGCTCAGGGCGGATGAGGAGAAGAAAATCTTGATATTTGGCCGCAAAAACCTTATCTTTGCACTGAATTTCAATCCGGTAGAATCCTATGTCGATTATGGCTTCGAGGCCCCTGCCGGAAAGTATGTGAAAGTGCTCGATTCCGATGCTGCAGAATTCGACGGTTTTTCCCGCATGGACAACGACGGGGAACATTTTACCGTGGACGGACAACTGCGGCTTTACCTGCCCAGCCGCTGCGCATTGGTGTTGATAGCAAAGAATTAGAATTGAATGAGATAATATGGCTTTTCTGAAATTCAACAAGTCCGAGCTGGTGAACCTCTCCTATTCACTGAAAAGGGAGATCATCAGCGCCAACAAGACCGGAGCCTATTGCAACACTTCGATCGTCACCTGCAACACGAGGCGTTATCATGGCCTCCTGGCAGTTCCGGTCGACAGGTTCGGAGGTATGAAACACCTTCTGCTTTCTTCTCTGGATGAAAGTCTCATCCTTGGCGGCAAGCAGTTCAATCTGGGCATCCACTGCTACGGCGACATCTATGAGCCGAGAGGACACAAGTACATCATCGATTTCGAGGCGGATCCTGTCCCGAAGATCACTTACAGGGTTGGAGGAACCATCTTCACAAAGACAATCCTTCTGGTACCTGATGCCGACCAGGTCATGATCAGGTACGACATGGTGGCTGCACCTGCGAAGGAAACGCTTCTCCTTACCCCGTTCCTTGCGTTCCGCGACATCCATTCCCTTACCCAGGAGAATCCTGATGCAAGGACAGAGGGATGGGAGGTAAACGGAGGAATGGCATGGAATCTTTACGAAGGTTTCCCTGACCTGAACCTGCAGTTCAACACCAAGAACGTAAGATTTGTCCAGACTCCTTGCTGGTACAAGGGAATCACCTACTCCGACGAGTACAGGCGTGGTTTTGATTGCAGGGAAGACCTTTTCGTCCCCGGCCATTTCGAGGCGGAGATGAAGGAAGGGGATTCGTTGGTTTTCTCAGCTTCTGTTTCCGAAATTAATCCTTCCGGACTGAAGCGCCACTTTGAAAGCCTTCTCGGGAAGATACCTCCTGTGACTTCCTATCACGACCAGCTTGTCCGCTGTGCGGATGTTCTGATCCAGAACCGTGCCGGGCGCAAGCAGATCACTGCCGGGTTCTCTTGGATGTTCACAGGACTTCTGAGGGAGTCCATAATGGCCGCTCCAGGCCTCACCCTGTGTGCTACCGGTGACAAGGCTTCATTCGAAGCCATCATTGACAACCTGATTGCCGACGAGCAGGAGAGGTTGTTCCACAAGACCACCCAGGTCGAGGCTCCGCTCAGGCTTGCCGGAGCGTTGAACCAGTACATTGCGTTGGGCGGAGACGGGAAAGCAGTCTGGAAGAAATACGGATCCACCCTTAAGGGCATACTTGAAAGTTATCTGCCAGGAAGGAGATCGGAAGTTGCCATGCAGCCGAACGGTCTGCTATGGGCTCAGATGGATTCCTGGGCACTGTCCTGGATGAATGCCTACATCAATGGCCGTCCGGTTACCGAAAGGGCTGGCTATCAGGTTGAGACGAACTCTTTCTGGTATCATTCGATAAGTATCACCCTTGCCATGGAAAAGAAATATGGCGGTGGCAAGGACAAGGAGTTCATTGAAAAATGGTCCGCAATCAAGGATCTTGTCAAGGCTAATTTCCAGCCTATGTTCTGGAATCCCCGCGCTGGTTACCTGGCTGACTATGTTGACAATGCCGGGCAGCACATGGAGGTCCGCCCGAACATGATTTATGCAATAGTCGAAGAAGACATGCCGGTCGATCCTGAAGTTGCCAGCGCAATACTCCACGTGATTGACAATGAACTGGTGACCAGAAGGGGTATCCGCACCCTTTCTCCCCGCAATGCCGAATACAAGGGTGTTTATGAAGGCACCCAGCATGAAAGGGATCTCGCCTATCATGGAGGAAGCACCAGGGTGTTCCTTCTTGCTCCCTACATCTGGGTGAGTTTCAGGATGAAGGGAGCATCCTTCATAAAGAAGGCAGAGTGGCTTGTCGAAGGCTTCTACGAGGACCTGAACAAGCATGGTGTAGGTGCATTCTCCGAGCTTTATGACGGAGATCCGCCTCACGAGCCTCATGGTGCCATTTCTTCAGCCCTGAGTACCTCGGCCCTTCTTATGGTTGACTTTATGATTGCAAAATACAAGGAGGCGCAGAAATGAGAGTCCTGATGTTTGGGTGGGAGTTTCCTCCCCACATTGCCGGCGGACTTGGAACCGCTTGCTACGGTATCGTCAAGGGTCTTGCCGAGAACGGAGTACAGACAATCTTCGTGATGCCTTCGGCTTCAGGGGATGAAGATGGCAGCGTGGCTACGATCATCAATGCCAGTGACGTTCCCGTGGTCTCCACGAGTTCTTCGGTCGATGAATTCGTGAATATGGTCAAGTTCATGAAGGTCGGTACCAACATGATTCCCTATGTGGATCCGGATCAGTTCTACGAGATGGTCGAAGCCGAAAAAAGACTCCGTGAGGAATCTACCGACAAGCATATCGGTGAAAAGTTCCGTTTCTCCGGGAAGTATGGTTCGAACCTCATGGAGGAGGTCGCTCGGTACGCGATGGTCGGTGGAACGATAGCCATGGAGCACAAGGACGAGTTCGACCTCATCCATGCCCATGACTGGCTCACTTACCTTGCCGGAATAGCCGCCAAGGAACTAACGGGAAAGCCTCTTGTCGTCCATGTCCATGCTACCTCTTTCGACCGTGGCACGGAGGACATGATCGATTCCAGGGTCTTCGATATTGAGAAGAGAGGGATGGAGGCTGCCGACAGGGTCATCGCGGTCAGCGATTTGACCCGCAACATTGTTATCAACAAGTACGGCATATCCCCTGACAAGGTGGTTACGGTCCACAACGCGGTGGATTTCAGCGGCAGGGAGAATCTCAACGTGGAGAGGGGACTCAAGGACAAGGTGGTTACCTTCCTGGGCAGGATCACTTTCCAGAAAGGCCCCGAGTATTTCATCGAGGCGGCCGCCAAGGTCCTCAAGAGAACCGAGCACGTACATTTCGTGATGGCCGGAAGCGGTGACATGATGAACCGAAGCATCCGTCATGCCGCCCGTCTGGGAATATCCGACCGTTTCCATTTCACCGGTTTCCTGCGTGGAACTGATGTCCAGAAAATGTTCGCGTTGTCGGACGTCTACATCATGCCATCTGTTTCAGAGCCTTTTGGAATATCTCCCCTGGAAGCCATGCGCAGCAATGTGCCTTCGATCATATCCAACCAGAGTGGAGCTGCCGAAGTGCTCAAATATGCCTTCAAGGTTGATTTCTGGGATGTTGACGCCATGGCGGACGACATCTATGCCCTCCTTAACTATCCCGCTCTTGCGGACTTCGCCGCCAAGGAAGGTTATGATGAGGTCAACCGCCTGAAATGGAACCATGCGGCAGCGAAGATGAAGAAAGTCTATGAATCCGTCATTAAATAACCAGCCATGAAAAAGAGCATCTGTCTATATTTCCAAGTCCATCAGCCTACCAGGTTGAGGTTGTACCGTTTTTTCGATATCGGCAAGGATTCCCATTACTATGATGATTTCACCAACAGGACCATCCTTCACAGGGTCGCCCAGAAGTGTTATCTTCCAATGAACAAGATCCTGCTGGACCTTATCAAGAAGCACAAAGGCGCATTCAAGGTGACATTCTCCATCACTGGTTCAGCGCTGGAGCAGTTCGACAGGTACGAGCCGGAAGTGATCGACTCCTTCAAGGAACTGGCAGCTACCGGATGCGTTGAGTTCCTCGCGGAAACATATTACCATTCCCTGGCATCCCTTGCCAACGAGGGCGAATTCAAGCATCAGGTGGAGAAGCATGTAAAGGCCATCGAGGACCATTTCGGAATGACCCCGAAAGCTTTCAGGAACACCGAGATGATTTATTCCGATTCCATCGGAAGGCAGGTCTATGATCTTGGGTTCAAGACCATGCTTACCGAAGGAGCCCGTCATATCCTCGGATGGAAGAACCCTGATTACATCTACACGGATCCGCTTCAGAAGCACCTCAAGCTCCTGCTCAGGAATTATTCCCTCAGTGATGACATCGCTTTCCGTTTCTCCGACAAGGGATGGGCGGACTGGCCTCTTACCGGAGAGAAATTCCTCTCCTGGCTCAAAGCTGCTGAAGGAGAAATCATCAACCTTTTCATGGACTACGAGACCTTCGGTGAGCACCAGAAAGAGTCCTCGGGTATTTTTGACTTCATGAGATATCTTCCTGACGTGGTTCTCTCAGACGGGGCTTTCGAGTTCGTTACTCCTACGGGAGCTTCCAGGAAGCACAAGGCCGTAGCCGAGATCGATGTTCCTGACCCGATTTCATGGGCAGATGAGGAAAGGGATGTGACCGCATGGCTTGGAAACGAGCTCCAGCAGGATGCTTTCAACAAGCTTTATGATCAATCCGAGAAACTTGCCCTTCTGAACGATCCAATCCTTTGGGAAGAGTTCGGCCATCTCCAGGAGAGCGACCATCTCTATTACATGAGTACTAAGTTCTTCTCCGATGGAGAAGTTCACAGGTATTTCAACCCTTATAATACTCCCTACGAGGCCTTCATCAATTACATGAACGCCCTTAGCGACTTCATCATCAGGATTGATGACGCTGTCGCGACCAAAATCCAAAATAATTAAATGACGAAAGAACTGATTAATCCTGACTACCTGTTCGAAGTCAGCTGGGAAGTCTGCAACAAGGTAGGAGGCATTTACACAGTGATTGCGACCAAGTCGCTCTATCTCAAGCAGCAACTCCACAAGCACCACCTGCTGGTAGGACCTGATGTCTGGATGGACACGGAGAGCAATCCTGATTTCATAGAAGACAATCACCTTTACAGCCTATGGAAAGCCCAAGCCGCCTCTGAAGGTCTCAGGGTGCGGTTGGGAAGGTGGAACGTGCCAGGAAAGCCCATTGCCATACTGGTGGACTACAAGCAATTCCTCACCAGGCAAAATGATATCCTGACAGAGTACTGGAAACGCTTTGGGGTGGATTCCCTGACCGGCAACTGGGACTACAAGGAGAATGTCCTGTTTGGATACGCTGCAGGCCATGTGATTGAGAGCTTCTACAAATTCAATCTCAATCCAGCCGACAAGGTAGTGGCCCAGTTCCACGAATGGCAGACTGGTTCAGGATTGCTATACTTGAAGAGTACCAACCTTCCTATAGCAAAGGTATTCACTACCCATGCGACAGTGATGGGGAGGTGCCTTGCTGGCAACAACCTTCCGCTTTACGATTCCATGGATGCCTATGACGGCGACCAGAAAGCTCAGCAATTCGGTGTGGTTGCCCGTCACTCGATAGAAAAGAAATCCGCCCAGAATGCAGATGCATTCACTACTGTCAGTGAGATCACTGCCAAGGAATGCGAGCATTTCCTGCAGCGTCCTGTCGATGTGGTGACTCCGAACGGTTTCGAGAACAGTTTCACTCCTTCAACGGAAGAAACCTACGAAAGGAAACGTAAAGAAGCCCGCAGGAGGCTTATCGAAGTTGCGGCTGCGATGTCTGGCGAAGAGGTCTCCAAGGATGCCATCCTCATTGGAATAGGAGGCCGTTACGAGTACCGCAACAAGGGTATAGACGTATTTATTGACGCCCTTAAGAAGCTTTCTGACACTGATCCTGTTGGGCGTGACATCCAGGCCTTCATAATGATTCCTTCAGGCCATAATGGCGCCGACAAGGAGCTGGTCGCGAAACTCTCGGGTACCGGATCGAAAGACTACACAACCCAGACTTCGCACTACCTGATGGATCCGTGGTCTGATGTGATTACCCGCCGTTTCAGGGAACTCGGCTTTACCAATGCAAAGGGAAGCCGTGTCAAGGTCTATTTCGTTCCTTCTTATCTGAACGGTAACGACGGAGTCTTCGGTAAGACTTACTATGACCTTCTGGTCGGTCTGGACCTCACTTTGTTCCCTTCCTATTACGAACCTTGGGGATACACCCCTCTGGAGAGCCTCGCATTCAGGATTCCTTCCCTTACCACAAGTCTTTCCGGTTTTGGAAAATGGGTAGGTAGCCACTATGGGAAGGATCATCCTGGAATCACGGTCCTTGAAAGGAACGACTCGAATTATTTCAAGGTAGTCGATGGAGTCGTGGACAGGGTGAAGGAGATTGCCGGACTTGACGACGAAGGCAGGAAGGCAATGATGGCTTCTGCACAGGACATCTCCAAGATAGCCCTCTGGGAGAATCAGATAAAGTATTACAACGAGGCCTACTCGATTGCACTGGAGAAGGTTGTCGCTGCGAACGGGGCGTTCCCCGATGAACTTAACAAAGATAGATCAATGGCATATAACAAGATAGAAATCAACAACCCGGCTTGGAAGAGCGTTATGGTAACACGTCATCTTCCGGAGGAATTATCAGGGCTTGAAACCCTTTCCAAGAATCTTTGGTGGTGCTGGAACGAATCGGCCAAGGCCCTTTTCAAATCCATAGACTCTGAGGTATGGCACAACACCATGCACAACCCTATGGCTCTTCTGGACATTGTGAGCCTGAAGAGGTTCAAGGTTCTCGCCAAGGATGAGGCCTTCATGGACAACTACAGGTCCGTGATGGATGAGTTCAATGACTATATGGCCCTGAAGGCGGAACGGACTACTCCGACCATAGGCTATTTCTGTATGGAGTATGGTCTTGACACTTCCCTTAAGATCTATTCAGGAGGTCTTGGAATCCTTGCCGGTGACTATCTTAAGGAGACAAGCGACATGAATGTCAACCTCGTGGCAGTGGGCTTTCTCTACAGGTACGGCTACTTTACCCAGGTCCTGACCGGACAGGGAGAGCAGGTAGCTCAGTATGATGCCCAGGACTTCACGAAGATCCCTGCAGAGCCTGTACTCGACTCCACAGGTAACTGGATGACTACCAGCGTAGCCTTCCCTGGAAGGAACATAACCGCCAGGATCTGGAAGGTTGCAGTTGGAAGGACTGATCTCTATCTCCTTGACACCGACTACGAGGCCAACATACCTGAAGACCGTCAGGTGACTTACCACCTTTACGGCGGGGACTGGGAGAACCGTCTCAAGCAGGAGCTTCTCCTCGGAGTCGGAGGAATCAGGGCTCTCAGGAACCTTGGTATCAATCCCCAGGTCTATCATTGCAACGAGGGACATGCGGCATTCACAGGGCTCGAGAGGCTTCGTGAATATATTCAGGAAGACAATCTGGATTTCGGAGAGGCAGTCGAAGTGGTCAGGGCATCTTCCCTGTTCACTACCCATACCCCTGTCCCTGCTGGACATGATTCCTTCGACGAAGGCCTTCTCAGGAAGTACATAGGCCACTATCCTCAAAGGCTCAAGATCGACTGGGAGACCATGATGGCTCTCGGAAAACCTGACGGTGCTGACCAGAACGACAAGTTCTCCATGAGTTTCCTGGCTTCCAGCCTTTCCCAGAATGTCAACGGAGTCTCCTGGCTTCACGGAGAGGTAAGCAAGGACATCTTCAACAGGATGTATCCTGGCTATCTGCCCGAGGAACTGTTCATCAGCTATGTGACTAACGGAGTCCATTATCCGACTTGGACGGCTGCTGAGTGGCAAAAGATCCATTCACGGGTGTTCGGTCCCGAATTCAAGACCCATCACTATGACAAATCCTGCTTTGACGGAATCTATGAGGTTCCTGACAATGAGATTTGGGGCACCAGGAAGATCCTGAAATCCAGGTTGATAAAGGTGGTCAAGGAGATTATTTCCGATCCTGCACTCTGCAATCACTATTCCCCCAGCCAGATCGTGGCCATCAAGGAGAACCTGAGGGATGATGTCCTGACGATAGGCTTTGCCCGTCGTTTTGCGACCTACAAGAGAGGCACCCTCCTCTTCTCCGACCTCGACAGGCTTGACTCCATAGTCAATGATCCGAAGCATCCCGTCCAATTCCTCTTCGCAGGAAAGGCCCACCCCGCCGACAAGGCTGGCCAGGACCTCATCAAGAGGATTGTGGAGATTTCAAAGCAGGATCGATTCATCGGCAAGATTGTCTTTGTGCCCGGTTATGACATCCGCCTTGCCAAGCGCCTCGTGCAGGGAGTCGATGTGTGGATGAACAACCCCACAAGGCCGCAGGAGGCATCAGGTACATCCGGTGAGAAGGCGTCCATGAACGGAGTCATGCATTTCTCCGTCCTCGACGGATGGTGGGTGGAAGGTTACAAGGAAGGTGCCGGTTGGGCTCTTCCTCGCGCCAGGTCCTACGACGACCAGAGGTACCAGAACGAACTCGATGCTGCAACCATCTATACCATTCTCGAGAACGATATCGTTCCTGCCTACTATGACGTGGACGAGAAACTCGGTCTGTCTCCGACTTGGGTAGGATACATCAAGAACACAGTGGCAAAGGTGGCAAGCAACTTTACCACCAACCGTATGCTGACTGACTACGTGAACCAGTACTACGTTCCGCAGGCAGCCAGGGCTGAGCAGGTGATCTCCGATGATTATCGTCTTGCGCGCAAAATCTCGGCCTGGAAAAAGAAGGTACGCCGCGAATGGAAGAATATCGAAGTCATTTCCGAGACGCAGCCTGATCCTTCCTACTCGCTTTCCACGAACAGCAGCCTTAAGGTTGAGGTCGTGCTCAATTTAGGTGACCTTACTCCAGAAGACATCGGGGTTGAGGTGATCTTTGCTACGACTGACAGCAAGCACAGGCTTCACATCCAGGAGAGGTACGAGTTCAATGTGGTTGAATTCAATGATGGAGTGGCCAAGTACCAGACCGATATCATGCCGGATAAGACCGGTATGTACCAGGTGGCTACCAGGATGTACGCAAAGAATCCCCTTATGCCACACAGGCAGGATTTCGAACTTGTGAAATGGTTATAGCTACCGGCTTTTTCGACGGTGTCCATCTCGGACACCGTTTTGTTATTGAGCGGCTGGTACAGGCCGCCAGGGACAGGGGTGACGAAAGTATGGTCGTCACCTTTTGGCCCCATCCTCGTAATGTCCTACAGGACGATGCTCGTAACCTTCGCCTTCTTACGTCCCTTTCAGAGAAAAAGGATATCCTTCATGGGCTAGGAGTGGACAGGATTGAGGTCCTTCCCTTTACCCGGGAGTTCAGCCGTCTAACCACCAAGGAGTATTTCAAGGATTATGTAATAGGCCGCTTCGGCGGAAAGGCTGTCCTGTTAGGTTATGACAACAGGGTAGGGAGCGATTTGCTTACCCCAGATGAAATCGGAAGGATTGCCGAGGAAGCCGGACTTGACGTAATACGTACCGACAGTGTGTCCGTACCAGGTGGGGTTGTAGTCAGTTCCACCAAGATTCGCGAGGCGCTTTCATCAGGCAACGTAGAATCTGCCGCTGCCATGCTGGGCTATGATTATTCGCTTGTGGGAGTCGTCGTGGCCGGAAACCACCTTGGCCGTACGATAGGTTTCCCTACTGCGAATATCCGGCTTTATGAGCCATTGAAGTTGCTTCCAGGCAATGGTGTCTATTCAGTGGAAGTCGAATCGCTTGGCCGCAAATTCAGGGGGATGTGCAACATAGGTACCCGCCCGACTGTCAATTCAGGGACTGACACTACCGTAGAGACTAACATTTTCGATTTCGACGAGGATATCTACGGCCTGGACCTGAAGGTCACATTCCTGACAAAGATAAGGGAAGAGCGCCGTTTCGAATCCTTAGATGCACTCAAGGCCCAGCTGGAGCAGGACCGCAAATCCTGCATTGTAGGCTAGGCTTATTCCTGCATGTGCAGTTCGCTCTTGATGTGGGTTATTGCCTGCTTGGCGAAATTCCAGTTCTTGGTGTTCTCCTTTCCCTCCTTCAGGTATCTTTCGTAGTACTGGAGGGCGGTCTTGTATTCCTTGCGCACCTCATGGCAATAGCCTATCGATATCAGCAGACCTTTGTCTTCCGGGTAATAGGAAAAGGCTTTCTCGTAGTGGGGAAGGGCATTGTTGACATCGGACACATTATAGTATAGCTGTGCCAGTCCGTTGTGAATCTTGTACATCAGGGCAGGATCGGGATCGGTCAGTTCGACTGCCCTGAGGAGCAACCTTTTGGCTGCGATCTGATTCTTTGGCACCATATTGTCCTTGAAAAGCGAGATTGCATAGTTGGTCGCCAACTTTGCATCAGTCGAATCAATCTGCCAGGCATTCCCGAAGCACTCCCTGGCAACCGTGAACCTATTCAAGGACAATGCGTTCATCCCGGAATAGAACATCGTACCATAAGACTCGTCCCCATCCTTGCGAAGCTGCTTGAAAACCTCGTAGGCGTTGTCCTGGTCGTCTTTCAGGTAATAGGCTACTCCCAAAATCTGGCCTACGGACAAATTGTCTGGAACTTCCTCAAGGAATCCTTTGGTCAGGTCTATAACTCCGTCATAGTCTTTTTTCCCGAGCAGGATGTTCGAGATGCTGGTGACTGTTCCCGGGTTCAGCGGATTGAGCCGCAGGGCTTTTCGATAATAAGCCAGGGACGTGTCAACCTGTCCAAGTTTCAAGGCGCTTGCTCCTACCAGTGAAAGGACCGATGGTATCGAGTCCCGACTGCAGATCGCCTTTCCCTCGTCCAGGCATCCCTCGAAGTCATTCATCTTGAAAAGCAGGGAGGCTTTTTGGATAGAGAAATAAAGGTTGTCCGGATGCTGCAGGGACAGCAGGTTGTATAGCAGAAAGGCATCAGCCAACTTTCCGGAGCTGACATGACATTCCGCCAGCTCTCCGGCAACCTCGACATCCATCACCCCGGGCTTCATGACTGAGGCAAGGGTCTCGGCCGCAGCGTCGTAGCGCAGCATCTTTTTCTGGCAGCGGGCCTTCTGGAGCGACAGGTCCCTTATGGCCGCTTCATCGTCAGTTGCGGTTTCGAGGGCCTTGTCAAACAATTCTATGGCCTTTGAATATTCATACCTGGACATAGCAGCCCTTGCTTCAGTGCGGAAGTCTGTCTCCTGGGCGGCTGTGAAAGTGATGGCCAGAAAAAGAGCCATCAAGGACAACAATGGTCTTTCAGGTCTCATATCGGTTTTCTTTATTTCTTGACTACAGGGAATGAACCCTTATGGGTCTGGGCTCCAGAGGGGTCATTGGTCTTGAAACTGATTGTCTTGCCGTCAATGTCCATGACCAGGAGTTCAAGATTATCGTTGATCAGGACAGGGAATTTCGCATTCGAAGTCCCGACAGGACAGACACTGTAGTTGTGCTCATGACCGGAAATCATCAGGTCTATACCGGCTTCGTTCAGGATTGGGACGAAAAGCTCGCAGACGTTCTTGTTGCCATGCCAGTCATTGAGCCTTGGAGGTATATGGGAGAACACGATCCTGACGGCAGCATTCTTGAAGGCTTCGGATTCTGTGACTTTCTTAAGCCAGACAGATTCCTCGTAGAGGTACTGGTCCATGCTGAGCATACCCTGGTACTCGATGTCGTTGTCAGGCTTGTCCTCACCACTGTCGAGGGCGATGAAGAAGTACTTGCCCCACTGGAATGTGAAGTAAGGCATGCCGGTCGGAGTCTGGAACCATTTGAGCCAGTCCCTTGCGAACAAGCCACGGAATTCGTGGTTTCCGCGGGTTACGTAGAGGGGAGTCTCGTCTGCGAAAAGTTCCGAAGCAGGTTGGGCGTACACGGCCATGTGTGTCTCCTCATTGATGACCGAGGTCATGTCGCCGTTGAAGACTACGAAATCATATTTACCCCGGGAATCCTTGAAGAGGTCCCTGAAGCCCTCCGCATTGGCATGGACGTCGTTGACCACGGCTACATGCAGTTTGTCATAGCTTTCCTTGAGAGTGGTGACTACCGGTGGTTTTGCTGAGTACACATTTGCTCCGAAAGGTTTCGTGAAAGTTATGTCACGCTCGCCGTTGAAAGCCCTCAGTCCTTTCATCATTATGCGGTAGCGGTACCTGGTTCCTGGCTGTAGTCCGGTGATACGGACTGTGTGTATCTTCGACAGCGGATTGATTCCCGCACCGGTCATGTCATAGTACTTAGGCCGGTCCACATAGTAGAAATGTGTACCGTCATCCGGTGCCAGTTCCACCCATCCGAGGGCATCTATGTCAGAGACCCACATCACAGTGAATCCATCCGAAGTGACGTTCTGAAGATAAGGGCCGCAGACCAGTTTGACAGTCGAAGGTTGGACCGGGGTTTCTTTAACGGTCAGTGTGGAAATCTCCTGCCCCCAGATTGCTATCGGGACTAGGAACAGGCTTGCAATTGCCAGGAACCTTT
>CAMHFA010000004.1 GCA_946184255.1 uncultured Bacteroidales bacterium | reverse complement strand
CCAGCTTGGCGGCAGAATATGCCGCGGTAGCGCAGGCAGAGCTGCCGCCATAGATACAGACGTGATTGGACTTGCCGCAAGACAGCAGGATGCTTACAAGGAGCAAAGCGATGAAATATAACTGGAAATGTCTCATACCCAAAGATAACAAAAATAAAAAAAAGCGTACCTCCCGGCACGCTTTTCTAAGACAGACTACTAGTTTTAGTGTTTACTGTCACTTTTTGTCGTTTTTGCTGTTGTCGTTTCTATTGAGTCTGTGAATCTGCAATCTGCGGAAGTTTTCCTCGCCGATGAAAAGTTTGGCTATCTTCTTGTTTGGAAGAATCTTCCTGTACTCGGCAACATACTTTTCGTCAATATTGTCTCCGGCCTTCTGGGCCTTGAAATACTTGTCCATCAAAGTGGCGATCTCCTTGTCTTCCTTGCCGGACTTTATCCCGTTTTCCAAGGCCCTGTAGGAGTCGAATATCTGTTTCCAGGCCTCCCTCTTCTCAGCTTCACACCTGTTGTAAACAGGCCAGAATCTTTCCGCTTCAGAAGAAGTGAGGTCCATGGCATCGGTCAGGAAGGCGATCTTTTCAGCCTTCATCCTGTCTTCCCAGTTCCTGTTCCTGTTCTCCTGGGCGACAAGGCTTGAGGAGGATAGGAAGAGCGCAATGGCGCAAATTGTTATTGAAAGAATATTTTTCATGGTTTAATTCTTTTGGTCACCGGAGTAGGCGAGATATTCCATACTCATTCCGGATTCGATAAGGTAGTTGATGATGTCTTCTTCCGTCATATCCTCGCCTTCGTACTCGAGGGCGTTCATAAACGCTTCAGGATGGGTGAGCGAAATCATCTCAGCATAGCTGGATTCGTTCATGGACTGTTCTTCAGACTGTGTAGAAGCGGTGTGGCGCAAGACGGAATTGCCGATGAAAAGTATGGCGGCAAAGGAAGCTGCCATCGCAAGGAAAGGCTTTACCCGGCTCCATGGTCCGGGGAGGACCTTGCCTCTCTCGGGTATGGACTCAAGTCGGCCCTTCAGGTCATTGAAATAACCTTCAGGCACACCGAAGGAGGCCTTACCGATATTTTCAAATATGTCCTTTTCCGATTTCATTTCCGATTATTTGACAGACAATTGAATTGATGGTTTAATGTTATTCTGAATTATTTTCCAAAAATGTCTTTAATTTTTCAGTGGCAAAGTGGTAGGAAGCCTTCAAGGCTCCGACTGAAGTTCCCAGGATTTCTGAAATGTCTTCATAGGAAAGATCCTCGAACCATCTCATTGTGAACACAAGCCTCTGTTTCTCGGGAAGCCTCTGAATAGCTTTCATCAACAGGCGTTGCAAGCTGTCGCCGTTGAACCATGGATCTTCGTCAATCTTTTCCTCCAGTTTGGATGACAGGCTTTCAAACTGAAGGGCGGACCTGACCTTCTGCTTGTTCAGGAAGTTAAGGGTTTCGTTTGTGGCAATCCTGTATAGCCAGGTGTAGAGTTGTGAATCTCCCCGGAAAGATGGGAGTGCGGACCAGATCTTTATGAAGATATCCTGCAGAAGATCATCCGTGTCTTCATGGGAGCACAGGAAACGCCGGACATGCCAGTAGAGCCTTTCACTGTAGGAATCCACAATTTCCCTGAATGCCCTCTCCTGTTGTCCTGCCTTGTAGAGATCGATGATTTCCCTGTCAGTCACTCCAGTGTCGGATTGTATCTTTCAAATGTACTACAAATTGATTATTTTTGCAATTATGAAGCATATCCGCAATTTCTGCATCATCGCCCATATCGACCATGGCAAGAGCACCCTTGCCGACAGGCTCCTTGAGCTGACCCAGACCCTGTCCTCCCGCGACATGGAGGCGCAGGTACTGGATGACATGGACCTGGAGAAGGAGAAGGGCATCACGATAAAGAGCCACGCCATCCAGATGGAATACATCTATCATGGCGAGAAGTATATCCTCAACCTGATCGACACTCCGGGACATGTGGATTTCTCTTATGAGGTGTCCAGGTCGATCGCTTCCTGTGAGGGTGCCCTTCTTGTGGTGGATGCTTCGCAGGGAATCCAGGCTCAGACGATTTCCAACCTGTATCTGGCTGTTGACCACGGCCTTGAGATCATTCCGGTTCTCAATAAGATTGACATGGAGTCAGCACAGGTCGAGGTTGTCTCGGATCAGATTGTCGATCTTTTGGGATGCAGCCATGAGGATATATTCAAGGTTTCTGCACGGACAGGGGAGGGCATTCCACCCCTTCTGGATGCGATAGTTGAAAAGATTCCCGCCCCCAAAGGGGATCCTGAGGCTCCGTTGCAGGCCCTTATCTTCGATTCCGTCTTCAATCAGTTCCGGGGTATAATCGCTTATTTCAAGGTCCTTAACGGATCCATCTCGACAGGTGACAAGGTGAAGTTCGTCGCCACCGGGATGGAATATGATGCCGAGGAGGTCGGTGTCCTTAAGATGAAGCTTCAACCTACCGGGAAGGTTAGTACCGGAGATGTTGGATACATTATCTCCGGCATCAAGAGGGCCGTTGAGGTGAAGGTGGGAGACACCATCACACATCCTGCCCGCCCATGCGAGACTGCGATTGCCGGTTTTGAGGAAGTCAAGCCTATGGTCTTCGCCGGAATGTATCCGGTCCAGGCGGACAAGTTCGAGGAACTGCGTGCGACTTTGGAGAAATTCCAGTTGAATGATGCGTCTTTCGTTTATGAACCCGAATCTTCCCTCGCCCTTGGCTTTGGATTCAGGTGCGGCTTCCTGGGCCTCCTGCATCTGGAAATAGTCCAGGAGAGGTTGTTTCGGGAATTCAACATGGACGTTATCACTACGGTCCCAAATGTCTCCTACAAGGTTTACACGACCCAGGGAGACGTGCTTGACGTCCACAATCCTTCAGGTCTTCCCGCCCCGACCTTGATCGACCACATCGAAGAGCCTTATATCCGTGCCCAAATCATCTCGAAGACGGACTTTTACGGCCCCATAATGAAACTGTGCATGGACAAGCGCGGGACGCTTATCGGCCAGCACTACATTACAGCCGACCGCGTCGAGCTTACTTACGACATGCCTCTTTCCGAGATAGTTTTCGATTTTTATGACAAACTGAAATCCATCTCGAAGGGTTATGCTTCTTTCGACTATCATGTTATAGATTTCCGTCCTGCCAGGCTCGTGAAACTGGACATCCTTCTGAACGGCGATCCTGCAGATGCCCTGTCTTCACTTATTCACGAAGACCATGCTTACGATTTCGGGCGAAAGATGTGCGTCAAACTTAAGGAGCTGATCCCACGCCAGCAATTCGACATCGCGGTCCAGGCTGCGATCGGTGCCAAGATAATCGCACGTGAAACCGTTCGTCAGGTCCGCAAGGACGTGACGGCGAAATGTTACGGAGGAGACGTGACCCGCAAGCGCAAACTCCTTGAAAAGCAGAAAGAAGGAAAGAAGCGGATGCGTCAGATAGGAACCGTCCAGGTGCCACAGAGCGCTTTCATGGCAGTCTTGAAACTGGATTCTTAGGAATATGTTGAAAGTCGCGATAGTGATAACCGTCCCACCCGGGTACGAAGGAAGCGGCGGATGCCTCGAGGAATGCCAGAAGCAGGTCGATGCCGTGGCATCCGAGGGTAGGTATTCTTTTTCCATATTCTTGAACTACGAGGGAGCCGAAGGCTACCAGGCTGTTTGGGAGAAAGCTTCCAGGGATGGAAACGATCTCTACCTATGGGTTGACCAGGATCTTATGTTGGATGAAAATGCCCTGGCATCTTTCCTGGAGAATTCTGAATTCCTCCGCCACAAAGCAATAATTGCCGGCACCGTGGCAAGATCTGACAAGAGTCTTCTCTTCGGTGGAAGGACACGTCGTGGACGTCTGATTGAACCTGATTCCACTATCCCGGTTCCCTGCCAGCTGTTCGACATGTCGTTGGTGCTTATTCCAGGCCATGCTTTCTCATGCCTCGAAAATGCATCCGACATGTTTCATCGCAGCATCATCGCTTATGGCTACGGTGCCAAGGTCGCCAATGCTGGAGTTGCCAGAGTCGTGGCTCCCGGGGTCCTTGCCCGCACTTCCCGTCGAATTGAAGTTCCTGTCTGGAGGGATCCTGAAAGTACAATCAGGGACAAGTTTCTTTGGATTATTCATTCATTAAAAAACCACATATCATGAAGCATCCTAAAATAGGTATCCGCCCGACCATCGACGGTCGTCAGGGTGGAGTACGCGAAAGTCTTGAAGAAAAGACCATGACTCTTGCCGCCAATGTGGCAAAACTCATTTCTTCCAATCTGAAGTACAGTGACGGCACTCCTGTCGAGTGTGTCATAGCAGACACGACCATTGGCCGCGTGGCCGAGAGTGCTGCGTGTGCTGAGAAGTTCGAGCATGAGGGAGTCTGGGGAACCATTTCCGTGACGTCCTGCTGGTGCTACGGATCCGAGACAATGGACATGCATCCCCTTTGGCCGAAGGCTGTCTGGGGATTCAACGGAACCGAGCGTCCGGGAGCAGTCTATCTCGCCGCCGTTCTAGCAGCCCATGCCCAGAAGGGTCTTCCTGCTTTCGGAATATATGGCCATGACGTCCAGGACCTTGAGGACAATTCCATCCCTGAGGACGTGGCGGAGAAAATCCTCCGTTTTGCAAAGGCGGCGGTAGCCGTCGGTGAGATGAGGGGTGAGTCCTATCTGTCCATCGGAAGCGTAACCATGGGTATTGCCGGTTCCATAGTTGATTGCAACTTCTTCCAGAAATATCTTGGAATGAGGAATGAGAGTGTCGATGAGGTGGAGATACTCCGTCGCATGGATCTCGGAATCTATGACAAGGATGAATATGCCAAGGCGAAGGCATGGGTGGAGAAATACTGTATGCCTCAGGAAGGATGGGACAAGAACCGTCCTGAAAAGCAGAAGACCCGTGAGGAGAAGGATGCCGACTGGGACTTCGTGACCAAGATGACCCTTATCGTCATGGACCTTCTCCATGGCAATCCCAAACTGAAGGAGATGGGCTTCAAGGAAGAATCCCTCGGACACAATGCGATTGCCGGAGGATTCCAGGGACAGCGCCAGTGGACTGACTGGATGCCTAACGGAGATTTTACCGAGACCTTGCTGAACACCAACTTCGACTGGAACGGTCGCCGTGAGCCTACGATCCTGGCAACTGAAAACGATTCCCTTAACGGGACCGCCATGCTTCTGGCCCATCTCTTGACCAACCTGCCACAGATCTTCTCCGATGTGCGCACATACTGGAGTCCAGAGGCTGTGAAGAGAGTAACCGGAAAGGAACTTACCGGAAAGGCTGCTCCCGGCATAATCCACCTCATCAATTCAGGTGCTACTACCATGGACGGATGCGGACAGAGTACCGATGCCCAGGGCAATCCTGTCATGAAGACTTTCTGGGAAATGACCGACGAGGACGAAAAGAAGTGCCTTGAGAACTCCTGGTGGATGCCTGCCGACCGTGACTACTTCCGCGGAGGCGGCTACAGCATTCACTTCGTTTCCAAGGGAGACTTCCCGGCCACTATGATGAGAGTAAACATCGTTGACGGCCTGGGCCCTGTGCTCCAGATCGCTGAAGGATGGGTGGTGAATGTCGATCCCGAGATCCACGACATCCTCGACAAACGTACCGATCCCACCTGGCCGACTACCTGGTTCACACCTCGCCTCGATCCCAAGAAGGATGCCTTCAAGGATGTTTACAGCGTGATGAACAATTGGGGCGCCAACCACGGTGCGATTTCTTACGGTCACATCGGAGCCGACATGATCACACTTGCTTCCATGCTCAGGATTCCCGTCTGCATGCATAATGTCGACGATTCCAAGATATTCCGTCCGGCCGCATGGAATGCGTTTGGAATGGACAAGGAGGGCGCTGATTTCCGTGCCTGTGCCAACTTCGGACCTGTTTACAAGTAGTTTTGAGTCATGGCAAAGGAGAAGCTTGTTGAGAAGAAATATCTTTTCATATTCATCCTGATCACATCGCTCTTCGCTCTCTGGGGATTCGCCAACGACATTACCAACCCGATGGTGGCGGCCTTCCAGACAGTGATGGAGTTGAGTGCCGCAAAGGCCTCCCTGGTCCAGTTTGCCTTCTATGGCGGCTATGCCACCATGGCCATTCCTGCGGCCCTGTTCATACGCCGTCACAGCTATAAGAGCGGAATCTTGCTGGGCCTGGCCCTGTACGCGACAGGAGCCTTCCTGTTCATCCCGGCAGCCCAGTTCCAGGAGTTTTTGTTCTTCTGCATGTCTCTCTACATCCTGACCTTCGGCCTTGCTTTCCTAGAGACTACGGCCAACCCGTTCATCCTTTCACTGGGATCCAAGTCGAATGCCACCAGGAGACTCAACCTGTCTCAGTCGTTCAATCCCATGGGTTCCCTTATGGGAATGAGCGTGGCATCATTCGTGGTCCTTCCACAGCTCCTGTCCGACAAGAGGGATGCAGCTGGGAACATTATTTTCCCTGCCCTTTCAGAGGCTGAAAAGGCCGATATCCGCCTCCATGACCTTGCAGTGATCCGCAATCCCTATGTGGTGATCGGGATAGTTGTCGTGATCGTCCTGATAGTGATAGCGTTGGCCAAGGTTCCAAAGACGGACATACAGCCTGAAAAGACCAACAGCACGGGAAAGACCCTCTCCAACCTATGGCATAACAAGCTCTATCGCGAGGGTGTAATTGCACAGATGTTCTATGTGGCTGCACAGATCATGGTATGGACCTTCATAATCCAGTATGCTGACAACCTGGGTATCAACAAGGCGACTGCGCAGACCTACAATATTATCGCGATGGCGCTCTTCCTCTGCGGAAGGTTCATTGCGACGGCATTGATGAAATATGTCAACTCCAGCCGTCTGCTGGCCATCTTCGCAACCGGAGCAGCGTTATGTACGATAGGAGCGATATGCATAGTCGGCATGGGCGGCCTGTATTGCCTTATGGGCATCAGCGCCTTCATGTCACTGATGTTCCCTACGATCTATGGAATAGCCCTGGAGAATGTTGACAATCAGGATGCCAGCCTAGGAGCAGCCTTCCTCGTGGAGGCTATAGTGGGAGGTGCTATCATGCCGCCCCTTCAGGGTATGATTATCGACAAACAGGTAATCATGGGACATCCGGCTGTCAACGTGTCCTTCGTCCTTCCTCTGATTTGCTTCATAATAGTCTTTATGTACGGCTGCAGGTCATTCAAGGCGAGACAGGCAGCGGTTACATCGAACTGATGATTTCTAGGCATCGGACCAGTAGTCCGACTGCCCGGTCATCCAGGTTAATCAAATAATAGGGGCACATCCCCATCATTGACAGCGCGATCGTGGTAACCGAAAGGACCATGACCGCGCTTGTCAGCGGCAAAGCGATCAGGTTGGTTAGGAGGAAATACCTGGGGAATGAATGGAATCGGAACCAGACCAGTGGAGCCGTGAATACCTGGCAGGAAACAGACAGGGATGCTCCGCTCCAGATCTTCCGGAAAGGGTTGATGCAACTCCATATTCCTTTTGAATCGGGATAGATTCTATCGAGAGCAGGGAATAGGGTACAGATTCCGAGCATCGCAAGGTAGGAAAGTTGGAATCCTGTGGTTGATATGACTTCCGGTTTCACCGCCAGCTGTATGGTAAGGGCTGCCAGGAGTGTCCTGGAAGGATCCCTCACCCTCCCGATAAGTTTGCCTGTCTCTCCGATCAGTATAAACAGGAAAGCACGGACAATTGACGGAGCCATTCCTGTCATCAAGGCGTAAAACCCTGCTGTTCCCACTGTCAATGAATATCTAGCCACTTTTGCTTTCGGGCTGTTCCCGACAGGTGTCGTTATCCTGGTGACAATGAGGTAGATTATTCCCAGGTGAAGCCCTGACAAAGCCAGGATATGAGATGCCCCACTTGCCCTGAATATTTCAACGGTTTCTTTCGAAAGGCCACTCCTGTCTCCTGTGACGAGGGCATTGACCAAAGGAGCCGTGCCTGGAGTTTGATAAGGGATTGAATCGATGCTCCGGCACAGTCTTTCAAGGCATTTGCCGGATATCCGTTCAAGATAGTTAGGAGGGAGTTGTATCCCTGAGGTCAGGGCATGGTTGACGGAACAGAAAAGACCGGCAAGGCAAAATGAGATTGCAGCCCATGCTATGACAATAATATGGTGGGAGTCCCCACGGAAAATCAATAATGGAGAAAGGGTCAGGATGAAGAGGACTGATGCTGTCGCAGCTGGAAACATAGAGGGCCCCGTAGAGAGAGCTGTAGGAAAAAGAATGGCACCGGCCGCGGTCCCAATCGCGAACGGAATGCCTATCGCCCTCATGTCTGCCGCCCCTTCCATTCCAATCTGCTATATTTTTCGTAAAAATAGCTATTAATTTCTTACCTTTGTCATTCTGAAACTTAATTATTCTAGCAAGTAATGATTATTCTGGTTATCAATTGCGGAAGTTCATCCATCAAGTACCAGCTGCTTGACATGAGGAACAATGACGTCTATGACCTTCTTGCCAAAGGTATAGTCGAAAAGATAGGGCTCGAATGTGGCAGGCTTCAGCACAAGCCGGCAGGTAAGGACAAGGTCGTGAAGGATCTTCCCATTCCTGACCACACTATGGGTATGCAACTGGTTCTTGACGCTCTCGTGGACAAGGACTATGGTGTCCTGGAGTCTTTCGAGGACATCGAGGCTGTCGGACACAGGATCGTCCAGGGTGCTGATTTCTTCTCCGGAAGTGCAATTGTCAACGATGACGTGCTCTCCAAGATAGAATTCTGCTGCGATTTCGCACCCCTTCACAATCCGGCCCATCTCCTTGGTATCAGGGCATGCCAGGAAGTTCTGCCCAACGTCACCCAGGTCGTGACCTTCGACACTGCTTTCCATCAGACCATGCAGCCTCAGGCCTACATGTACGGCCTTCCTTATGAGTACTATGAGAAGTACCACATCCGTCGTTACGGTGCCCACGGAACAAGTCATCAGTTTGTTGCTGACAAGGGAGCCAAGATGGTTGGCATAGATGTCCACAATTCCAAGATAATCACCTGCCACATCGGTAACGGCAGTTCCATAACCGCCATCCTGAACGGCAAATCGGTTGACACTTCGATGGGTCTGACCCCTCTTGAGGGACTTATCATGGGTACACGTTGCGGTGATGTCGATCCGAACGCCATTCTCTACATCATGAAGAAGGAAGGTCTTTCTCCGGA
The DNA here is from genome assembly GCA_946184255.1 of uncultured Bacteroidales bacterium. GTDB lineage: Bacteria > Bacteroidota > Bacteroidia > Bacteroidales > UBA932 > Cryptobacteroides. The sequence continues at coordinate 7,976 of CAMHFA010000004.1, read as the reverse complement.
CCAGATGTATGACCTTGTCAACAAGAAGAGCGGCTTCCTCGGAGTCTCCCAGAAGACTTCAGATGCCCGTGAGATGGACGAGCTGGCCAACAGTGGTGAGTTCAAGGCGAAGCTTACCCTCAAGATGTTGACTTTCCAGATGATAAAGTACATCGGAGCCTATGTTGCCGAGATGAACGGAGTGGATGCCATCTTCTTCACGGGAGGTATCGGTGAGCACAACAGCCGTCTCCGTCGCAGGGTCTGCGAGAACTTTACCTATCTCGGGCTTGAGTTTGACTACGAAGCCAACACCGCATGGGGAGAGGACACCATCATTTCACTTCCTGAGTCAAAGGTAAAGGCTGCCCTTGTCACAACCGACGAAGAACTCGTCATTGCACGTGACACCATGCACCTTGTCCAGAGCATTGAAGAATAATCCAAAACCGCATAGTCAATGATTACAAAATTCGCAGACGTTTTTGCAGAACTCAAGGAAAAGGGTATTTGCAAGAGAATGATCGCGGCCTGGGCCGTGGATGAGCACACTATCGAGGCCTGCGCAAAGGCTTCTGAAATGGGTTTCGTCAAGGTTACCCTTGTAGGTGACGAGAACCTAATCAATGAAACCTGCACCAAATTGGGGATCGATGTCGCCCAGTTCGAAATAGTCAATGAGCCGGTGGAGCTGAAAGCTGTTGCCAAGGCTGTCCAGATGGTCCATGACGGTTTGGGTGATGTCCTTATGAAAGGTCTCTGCTCTACTGACAAGTTCCTTCGCGCAATCCTCAACAAGGAGACCGGACTTCTTCCTCCGAAGGGTGTCCTGAGTCATGTGGGAGTGATCGAGAATCCCAATTACCACAAGCTCATGTTCATCTCTGACATGGCAGTCATTCCTCTTCCGGACTTCCGCCAGAAGGTCAAGATCGCAGGTTATCTCGTGGGTGTAGCCAAGTCCTTCGGCATTGCAAAGCCGAAACTTGCCTTTATCGCTGCTTCAGAGCAGATGCTTGATTCAATGCCCGCATGTGTTGAGGCTGCCCAGCTTGCCAAGATGTGCGACCGTGGACAGATCAAGGGTTGTGTCGCAGACGGGCCCCTTGCACTGGATGTCGCAATCGACCAGGAATCCGTGGAGATCAAGAAACTCGTCAGCCCGGTTGCCGGAGACGCCGACTGCCTCCAGTTCCCGAACATCGAGTCAGCGAATGTCTTCTGGAAGACCAACTCCAAACTTGCCACTGGTGTCCGCCAGGCAGGTATGTTGGTTGGAACGACAGCCCCTTGTGTCCTCGCCAGCCGTGCAGACAGCGTTGACACCAAGCTGAACTCCATCGCCGAGGCGGTGATGTTCGTCAACAAATAATCATACAGGAATAATTATAGAAACAGAAGGTGGGGGAGACCCACCTTCTGTTTCTTTATTTCTTGTCCATCCTGACCGTGGTGGATATTGAGTAGGTCCCTTTGAACCAAACCCCATCACCCTGTCCGACCTGTTTCGGGGAGACGGTGATAGACTGGGTCTGAAAATCGCCTTGATTCTTCTCACCGTCCACATCAGTAAAAGTAATTGTCACGTTGTCCCGTGGATAGTTCCTAAAGTCTGCCGAGAAAGAACCGTCGGACGTCGTGAGGATCGTCGTGGGCTTTCCATCAAAGTCATATAACCAACCTGATGAGAACGAAACATCCACCTTTATGCCCGCTATCGGCTTCCCTGAGTTAGTAAAAACCTTGCCGGACACTTTATACTTGGCTGTCGGGACCCCATAGGCAGTCATCATCGCACCGGGATCAAATCGCAATTTCATGGGATCCGGTTCCTCCTTGCTGCATGATGGAAAGCCCAGGATCCCAAGAAGGAAGACTCCCATTACCTTGAATATATGCTTACCAAGTTTGTCCATACATCTTAATAACACTGCATTTCAGTAAATACGTCTTGATAATTACTCTGCGTAGAACATATTTCTCTTGGGGAACTTGTCCGAGTAGCGGGCGCGGAGGGTCTCGAAGAGTTCGGTAGTGTGTTTGGCGAGTGCGGGACCCTTGTAGGTGCTGGTATTGGTGATAAAGATCCAGCATTCTCCGTCCGGGAAGTATTTTACCAGAGCACTTGTACCTGCGAAGGTGCCGGTGCGTGTCCATTCTCCGGTTGGCTTGGTGTCGTTCCAGCCGAGGGAGAAGGTATCCGGGTCAAAATATTCAGTCATCGCATCCACGCTTTCCTTGGTGATGATGTCCGGGACTTCGGACTTTCCGTCTATGGAAGCAACCAGGAGTGCGAGTTCCGGAGTGGATCCAACCCATGCTCCTGCTCCCAGGAGTCCTTCGATGTTATTGCCCCCGTAACAGCGGGGAACCTTGCGTCCGCTGTTATTGAATTCCTCGGCAGGTTCGTCATCCTTCTGGACGTAGTATCTCACTTCTTCGGGGTACTTGTCCACATAGTAGTTACCTCCCAGCTTGAACCCTACGCATCCGGCAGGATGAAGGACTTTCTCCTGAATGAAGTCTTCGTAGGACATCCCGCTTATCTTTTCTATGACCATGGACAGGGCGAGGTAACCGAAATTGGAGTAATCCTGCCATGTCCCCGGCTCGAAAGCAAGGGGTCTTTGGAGCTGTACAACTGTAAGCTGCTCCTTCGTAGGAACGGTCTTCCAATGGTTCTGGAGCATGATCCATCTGGTGGAGAACATAGGGTCCCCGCCTTTCTTCGAAAAACCGGCTTTATGTCTGAGGAGGTCTTCGACAGTGATCTTGTAGTACAGTGGGTCCTTTATCGCCGCATTATACAGGGAATCATCCAGGATACCTCCTGGACCGAAGACCTGGTCGTCGAGAGTCAGCAGTCCCTTTTCTTCCAACACCATGATACCGACAGCTGTGACTAGCTTCGATACGGAAGCCATCCTGAGGATGTTGCCTGGTTGCATCGGTTGTTTGGAGTCGGCGACACCGTAACCTTTGGCGAAGAGAAGGGAGTCGTTCCGCATAACCGACAGGGAAACACCCTTCAGCCCCCATTGGGTCATGTAGTTGTTGACCTGGTTGTCGAAACCTGTCAGGACAGAGGTGTCTGACATTTCGTTGACCAGGGTCGCGTTGAGGTTGATGGGAATCTTCGTCACTTCTTCGTGACCCTTCTTTCTGGAGGTCGATGCCAGGGCTACCATTGTGATTGCGACAACGGCCAGAGCAGCCGCTGCGATCTTACCTTTCCTGGAGATGTCTAACCGCATTAGATCTGTTTTTATCCGATAAGTCCAGCCTTCCTGCCGAAATCAATAATGAAATCCGCCGTACCGTCTATTCCGAGTATCGAGGAATCCACGCACAGGTCATAGTCCGAAGCAGCTCCCCAGTTGCCGAATGTGAAAAAGTTATAGTAGGTCTGGCGTGTCCTGTCCTGACGTTCGATCCTGGCAATTGCCGCCTCTTCTTCAAGTCCTGTCCTCTCGATCACCCTTTTTACCCTTTCTCCCATGGGAGCAGAGATAAAGGCGTCAAGGCATTTGAGATCCCTGAGGATGTAGTTCGAGCACCGACCTACAAAGATAGCAGAGCCCTTTTCTGCTATTCCTCTGATTACTTCACTTTGGATCTTGAAAAGCTCGTTGTCACCCACGTAATTCTGGGCACTTCCGAACCTGCCGGCACCGAAGAATGAAGAAATGTTGAACATACTCCTCCTTTCATCGCTTCGTTCGAAAAGTTCCTTGCTGAAGCCACTTTCCTCCGCAGCTTTTGAGATCAGTTCATTGTCATAGACGTTGATGCCCAGTTTTTCGCCGATCTTCATCGCAACCTCTTTGCCTCCACTTCCGAACTGGCGTCCGATGTTGATTATTATGTTGTTTGCATCCATTTATCTTATCTTTTAATGTTGCTTCCAAGAATTGTAGGTTCGTCACCGTCCTCAAGTTTGTCGAACTTTCGGAACAGGTTGTGTATCAATATTAAAGTGGTGATGCATGCAAGGAGGTCAGAGCAGGGGAAAGCAAGGAACACTCCATTGATGCCCATAGAAGAGGGTAATATGTAGATCAGAGGTACCAGATACAGGAGCTGTCGGCTGAGTGAAAGGAATATGGATTTCTTCACCATGCCCAGGCTCTGGAAAAAGTTGGTTGACACCATCTGCCATCCCACTATCAGCACAAGGGGATTCATGATCCTGAGTCCTTTGTCCGCCATCTCCTTGAGTGACATGTCACTGGTAAAGATAGAAACCATCACTCCTGGGAAAAGCTCCGAAGCTATGAACCAGAACACACATACAAAGGTTGCCCACAATGCGGTCAGTTTGAAGATTTTCCTGACTCTTGAATACTTCAACGCGCCAAAATTGTATCCTGCAATGGGTTGCATTCCCTGATTGAATCCCATCACGACCATTATGAACATGAAATTGATCCTGTTCGCGATCCCATAGGCTCCGATTGCGAGGTCGCCACCGTAGCGAAGGAGCTGCTGGTTGATGAACATGGTCACGATGCATGATGCCGAATTCATAAGGAACGGTCCCATGCCTATGGACAAGGAATCCTTTGCGATCCTCCAGTCAAGCGAGAATACTCTTTTAGGGAGATGCGGGACATTATCCTTTCGCTTGAAATAGCGCAGGGAGTAAGACAGTGCTATCGCCTGGCATAGGACGGTTGCGATAGCTGCTCCACGGATTCCCAGACCAAGTACGAAGATGAAAATAGGGTCCAGGATGGTATTGCAAATAACCGTGAAAAGAGTCAGGCGCATCGCCAGCCTCGGATTCCCAGAAGACCTCAAAAGCGCGTTCAGACCGAAGTACAGATGGGTGATCACATTTCCGACCAGGATTATCTGCATGTACTCCCTGGCGAAAACGAGAGTATTGTCACTGGCACCGAAAAAGTAGAGGATGGGGTTGATGAACACCAGACAGAGAACCGCGAAAATGACTCCGGTGATGCAGTTGAGGCTTATGTCGTTCGCAAGAACTTTGTTGGCGGCATCATAGTTCTTCTGGCCAAGAAGGACTGAAGTAAGAGTGGCTGCACCAACACCCACAAGAGTGCCAAGGGCAGCACTGAGGTTCATCAAGGGGAAGGTCACAGCCAGACCGGCAAGGGCCAGGGAGCCGACATCGGGGATATGACCGATGAATATGCTGTCCACCATATTGTACAAAGAAGACGCGGTCATGGCGATGATGCCAGGGACCGCGTATTTCTTCAAGAGTTTTCCTACACTCTCGGTACCTAATTCGGTGGGAGCTTTGCGCTCAAGGGCCATTTGTTATCCTCCCTTTTTATAATAATAATTCGTCCTTAGGGGTTTCAACAGCTTCTATCTCGAACACCAAAGGAGCGTACTTGGGAATGGACGACCCGCTCCCGCTGTAGCCATAGCCAAGGGTAGAGTAGAAGGCGCAGATAACTTTCTCCATGGGACGCATCCTGGAAAGACAGAAAGAAAAACCATCTATCGTTGTGCTGCCGGACTCGGATGAATTTGCCGATATCGTAATATTCTTTGTTTCAGGGGACATCGATACGTACATCGGTCCATAGGTCTTGGATGCTGAATAAATACCATGGACTTTGGCAGTGTCTTCGATAGTAGTGTCAAACACGTGTCCATTGAGGAGGCGGCCTGTGTAATTGATGTAGAAGTTTGTATCGCTCGGGAAAGTGGCTGTGTCAGTTGGTTGAACCAGTGTCTTGCTGTAGAAACCGAACTTGACGGAATCTGCAGGATTCATGTTCAGGTTTTTGGCCACATATCTCTTCAGGGTATCGATCTCCCAATCCACAATCTCTGCAGCCTTATCGACAATGCTTATGGTGAAAATAGTAGTGGACCCACCATTAGCCTTTATGTACTTGTCTTCCGTGTCAAAGTCGTTCACAACGTAAAGCCAACTGGGGATGATAGCGGTTCTCTTGCCTCCAACTTTCATCCCCTTGATCATTTCCAGGACTCCGGTTTCGGTGTATGACCTGTCGTTCACTATGATATCGGCTCCATAATAGTTCGCGGCGCTATATGTCCCGAGTTGCTGGGAAAGTTTCTCCTGGGTTGTGCTGTTGACGTTCCCTTCCATGTCCGTGGAAGTGTAGTCTGCGAAGATAATGAAGTCATTGTCGGTAATTGCCGGACCGTTTCCAGGAGTGTCATCTATTATGTAGACCCCAAGCCCGGAAGGGGTTGCCCCTGGATAGTTGACGCTCATCCAGGCGTCGAAATACTCTTTTGACATGTGGCTTGTGTCAACAGACACTTCCTTGGCACAACCGGCGATGAGAGCAATTATGCCCCCAGTCAGGATGATCTTTTTTACAGATATGTTCATGATAATTGAATTCCGATTAATTGTTGCTGACGCTCTTGATCCACAAACGGTAGGCCAATGCTGAATTAGAGGGGATGCTGGTTATTTTCTTTTTCCCGAAACCATGCTTCCCACTGAACATCACATAGCATTCGTCACCTCCCTTCACTCCTATGAGTCCGTTCCTAAGACCTTCGACCAGGTTGTCTTCTCCAAGCTTGATAGTACTGATAGTGAAGGAGGAACTGTCTGTGACTGCCCATCCTGCAGAATTAGCGAAAGTGTCGTAGTTGGTGGCGAAGAGATTGCTGTTGGAAAGTCTCGAACTGGAAATGAAGAATCCTGCATAGTAGAATGAAACGGCGCCACCCTCTTCCAAAGCTTCCCCATCCCCATGTACAACTGTTACCTTGACGGTGCCGTTGTTGTACTCGGTGGTGGCGTCAGGGTTCGATTTGGTCAAGGACCCCACAATGGCTTCAATGTTGGATTCCTGCCTGTCATAAGTGGTCTCCATCTGTTTCTTGCCACAGGAAGCGGCAAATACCAGCAGCACGGCCATCAATATTTGAGTCGTTCTGTTCATTTTGCGAAAAACTCTTCAGATACCTTCAATATGTATGCCTTTGCGTCTTTTGGAGAGGGGATATTTTCGGGGAAGAACAATTTTCCTCCAGCAGCCATCTCATGGCCGCCTCCGTTGAAGTACCGCATGGCACACTTGTTTGCCGATGTGCCGGCCTTGGACCTGATCGACACCCGGAAGCGTTCGTCCTCTTCGGTAAGAAGAATGCTCATCCTGACCTCTTTGATCGCAAGAGGGAGGTTGACAAATCCCTCGCTTTCTCCTTGTCTGAAGTCGAACCGTCCCTGGATATCCTTGTTGATTATCATTAGAGCAACTCCTTCAGGAGTGATTTCCATGTTCTCGTTCAGAAGATATCCCATCAGTCTCAGCCTGTTCTCTCTGTAGCAGTTGTACAATTCGGACAGGATTCTGTCCCTGTCCACACCGGCAGCTATCAGTTCCGATGCCATTGAGAGGGTTGAAGGGAAGACTGAATTGGCGAAATTGTTGGTGTCCGTGGTCATCCCGGTCAGCAATGAGTCCAGGCAAGGTCTTGGGAGTTTTTCTGTAATACCCCCAATCTCTGGCATTTCCTTTAGGATACGGTAGAGAAGTTCGCATGCTGATGAGATTTCCGTTTCGGAAAAAACCAATTCGAAAGAATCCTGCTCCGGATTGAGATGGTGGTCGATGATGACCTTTCGTGCGGATGAATTCCGCAGATATGGTTCCATCAAATCACCCGCCCTGGTGAATGAACTGCAATCCAGGCAGAAGAGCAGGTCGCTCTCCTGAATCCGTTCAAAAGCCTTTTCTGGAGCAGTCGCAGCCACGATTACATCCCCCTCGCTATAATCCTTGAGCATGAATGAAAGGGAGTCAGGAACAGGGTCTGGAACAAGCAGTACGGCATCCTTTCCACGGCAGGACTTCAGATAGCTTGTAAGGGCAAGGCCACTGCCGAGCGCATCCCCGTCTGGATGGATGTGCACAGAGGCCGAGATGCATGAAGCCTCGGAAATCAGGGTGTCAAGTAATGCGATCTTGTCCATTTGCAGCAGCAAAATTACAAATATTATATTGCATTTCATAAATCAATTTTCT
>CAMHFA010000003.1 GCA_946184255.1 uncultured Bacteroidales bacterium | reverse complement strand
CCATGAGTTATACATCAGGGTGTAAGGAGCATTCTGGACACAGTAAACCCTCATCTCATTGCGGCCGAAACGACCGTCCTTCTCAAGCCTGCAGGCGTTTTCCTTTCCCTACACGACGCTCTTCCGATCTCCTACAGCCTGGAAATAAGCATCCGGTATCCGTCCTATTGTCTCAACCGCGCTAAGGATTGTCGTGCCCATGCCGTCACGGCGGGCAACATTCTTAGCTCCGCCTTCGGCAAGATAGCGTGAATCCTTGCAGAGCTTCTCTCCCAGGGCGATAGCATCGTAATAATCAGTTCCATGAGGAGTTGCAATGACCTTAACGCAAGGCTTTATCCTCCTGGTGAACCAAAGATCCGAGATGTTGTCATTAGGGATGCAGATGACAATCGGAATATCATTGTCTGAGCATACCCTGGCGAAAGCCCTGGCGGTGTTTCCGGCCGACTGGACCACCAGGATGTGCTTATCATTTTTCGGAAGCCTTGCACAGACGGAGAAGGCTTCTGTTTCCTTGAAAGAGCAGGTCTCCATCCTGGCTCCCTTCTTAGGGACATACCCCGAAAGGGTTATGAAGAGGTTATCCATTTCAAGGAGGTCGGCAAGTCCCTTGCTCTTGTATGTCACAGGCGCATGGGATTTCTTCAGGGTTCTCTTAATCGGAAGCCAGTCAGCGTACCTGTAGAGGCCTTTGAGATTATCCCTGGGAGTGAACTTTTCATTGGCATAGACGGCCCTTACAAGTGAAGGTGCCGGTGCCTGAGGATCTGCCAGGTTCCATCCGGAGTCTTCGAACACCCTGCCGGTGCCTACATCCATCAATTTGTACTCAGTTGGTTGGAATTTCATATGACGAAGATGCTAAATTGTCATTATAAGGTAAGTCAAGTATGAGGCGAAGATGATCAGGAAAAGAGTGGCATCTCCCTTTCCGATACGGTTGTTCCTTCCACTCCATGCGCTGAAAATGAGGATTACTGAACTAAGTACCAGCATCCCGAGGTCAACGGGTTTGATGTTCGCGAATGAAAGCGGACAGGCCAGGGCAGATGCTCCGAGGATGAGAAGGATGTTGGAAATGTTGGATCCTATAATGTTGCCGAGAGCCAGGGCATCTTTCTTCTTGGCGGCGGCTACTACGCATGTAACCAGTTCCGGGAAAGAAGTCCCTCCAGCCAGGATCGTTATCGCAATGAACTTCTCCGACAGTCCCGCATCGCGGGCAAGGTTGCATGCCGAATCGACCAGAAGGTCACCACCATAGACAAGGGATACCAAGCCGACCAGAACCATCGCTATCGCATACCACAATTTCTTCGGTGCCTCTACTTCGCCTTCTTCCTCCTGTTCGGCATCAGCTTTTCCACTGCGGAATGAATAAAACAGATAAACCACGAACAAAAGAAGGAATATTCCTCCCTCCAAGGCGTTGATGGTGTCGCTGCCGCCCACCTTGAAAAGGGTGTACTGCATGCCGAAACAAATCAGGAGGACACATGCAGCGATGTTCAGTGGAATGTCCCTCTTCTTGTTGGCAGAAGAGATGGCGACAGGACTGATTAAAGCCGTCACTCCAAGGATGAGGAACACATTGAAAATATTCGAACCTACCACATTGCCGATCGCAATATCGGCACTGCCTTTCAAGGCACCGGTGAGACTGACTACCAGCTCTGGCATCGAGGTACCGATGCCTATCACAGCCATTCCGATCAGGAACTCGCTCAGGCCGGCCCTCCGGGCTATTGAAGATGATCCGTCAACCAACCACTCGGCTCCCAGTATAAGGAGTACAAGACCAACTATGAGGAGAACCAGATCTGTTACCATGCCGTTCCCTGTCTGAGAGGTTCTCCCGAAACCAGACGTTCCTTGGAAAGAACCGGATTTGAATAAATGCGGAGGAAAATGTCCCTGAGCTCATTCCTGTCCAGTCTTTTCTCCACCTTGTCAAGCCTGTGCTCAGTGTATTCCTTGAAAGCCTCGACATCTTCCGGTGAATACATGTAGGAATACTTCTGTCCTCCTTCTACGAGGTCATAGGCTATGTAGTTGGTCTTCCAGAGATGATATCCTGCTATGATCCTGTTGTTGACTGCGTGACGGATGTACTGATAACGGTCATTCTTGTCGCATTTGGAGGCCATTTCGATCTCATAGGCTGTCAGAGGCAGACCGATATTCAGATGTACATTCCCTTTCTGCTGGCGGATCCCCATCACTATGCTGTGCATGTCCTCGTAATGGGTCTTTTCATACTTTTGGGAGCGGGAGATCAGGATTTCCCTGGCCTTGCGGACGTCGCACGGCTCATATTCATAAGAGATACTGAGCGGGACTATATTCAGCTCCATAAAATTCTCCTGGAAAGACTTTTCTCCACTCATGTCCAGCATCTTAAGGAGGCCCTGCTCGGTTGTGTCGATTCCGTCCTTGGTCCTCCCCTGTCTCTGTGCGAGCCAGATTGAGGCTTTTCCTGAGGTTATGGTCTGGCGGATGTAGCGGGACAGCATCTGCGATGAGAGATAGAGCTCTCGGGCAGAAATACCGCGGATAACCTTTATCATCCTGTTAGAGCGTAGGAGATACTCAACAGTCTTGCTCTGCTTGATCAAGTTGTCGCCTACACAGATTTCGGTCATTGGAATCCCGTTGCGGAACAGGACAAGCTGGGTGATGGCAGGATCCAATATTATGTCCCTGTGATTGGACATCAACAGGAACTTGCCCTGGATACCCTTGATATAGCTGATTCCGTCATAGGAGAAATTATGGACAGTATGGTCGATGCACCAGGAAACTGCATCGTTCATCACCACTTCCTGGAATTCGTCGATACTCTTGACGGATTTGAGTGCCTCACGAAGGTAGGTTACCGGTCTGTCGGGGAAAAGATATCCGGAAATAGCCAACACGGCAGGATGGTTGGCAACCTTTCCCAGCGCCTTGACCGCTTCCTCGTCGTTGTAGGGGGATATGCTTTCAAATTCGGATAATTCCATCTTTCGAAACTTTTTTGTCTAAAAGACAAATTTAGCAATTTATCGGCCAATAGCAATATCGCGGCGGAAAAGCAGGGAGCTGTCCCCATAACTCAAGAACCGGAAACCATGTCCAAGTGCATAGTCGTATATGGTTCGCCAATCTCCATCGACGAAGGCGGATATGAGAAGGATCAGGGTGCTTTCCGGCTGATGGAAATTAGTTACCAGAATATCAACAAGTCGGAATCTGAAACCTGGGACTATGATTATCCTAGTCCCGCATTTAAGAGTCTCAAGTCCATTATCTTCCAAATATTTAGCTATAGCATCAAGGCTTTGACGCACGGTATAGGAGTAGTCCCTGTCATAAGGTTCCCACTGATCGACATCGCCGGGAACTCCATTTTCAATGCATTTGACTCCGATGTAGTAAAGGGATTCCAGAGTACGGACGGATGTGGTACCGACTGCAATAAGCTTCCCTGCGTTATCCCGCAGTTTCTTGATGAGTCCGAGACTTACTGAGAACGGCTCCCTGTGCATGGGATGGTCAGCAACATCTTCGCTTTTTACAGGAAGGAAAGTCCCTGCTCCCACATGTAAACATACATTCTGCGTATCGATTCCGCATTTGCGGATCCGGTCCAGGACATCTGAAGTGAAATGCAGCCCGGCAGTCGGAGCGGCCACCGACCCCCTTATCTTTGCATATAGGGTCTGGTAGCGTTCTGAATCAATGGCTTCCGTCTTTCTGTTAAGGTATGGAGGAATAGGAATAGTACCACAGAGTTCGAGTACCCTGGAGAATGGAAGCCCACCGTTCCACGAGAATTCAACGGATCCGGTCTGACCATCGCGTCCGATCAACCTCGCCTCCAGGCCCATTGAGGAAATCTCGGGATCGTTTTCCGGATTGCAGAGGGTCAGGACATCTCCTTTCCAGCGTTTGGCATTACCTATGACACATTTCCACGTACAGGAATCAGTTGAAGCGAATGAAGAGACATATTCAGCCGGTGAAACTGGTTCAAGGCAGAATATCTCGATGTGGGCACCGGAACTTCTCTCAAAACGCAGCCTGGCAGGGACCACTTTCGTATCGTTGAAGATCATCAGAGAATCTTTAGGAAGCAGTTCCGGCAGTTCCCTGAATATATGTTCATCAACTACACCGTCCAAATAACGGAGCAATTTGGAAGAATCTCGTTCGGGGAGTGGATATTTCGCGATCCTGTCGTCAGGCAGGTCGTAGTTGTAGTCTTCAATCCTTATTGATGGTTTCATCGTGAGAATTCTAAATCTGTACAAAGTTAAACCATCGCACGCGATTTTCAAATTCTCAGGAAAAGGCTTGATTGGCGTTTGGATAATTGATACCGAAGGATACAATTGTAAAAATTACGCCGGATTTCAAAGACTATTACAAATGTAAAATAAGTATTTATCATTACTATTATATATAGATTATAAACAATTAGAAATCAAATAATTATAAAATTCTATTGAATTATAAATTCAATAACTTTTGGCAAAAATCACACATTGAAGTCCCCAATGCCAAATATTTATCAAAAATATTAAAACTAATTTAATGTTTATCAGCAATTTATATCAAATTATCTATTTAAATATTTAAGTAATTTACGCCACTTTCTCACACCACAGGGATTATCAATTATACAATTGTATCCTTTAATATTTCGAATAATTTAATTAAATTTGTGAACAAAGAAAAAGCCATGAACAAGCGCCTTCAACAATTCCTCAATGCCGAGAATATCTCGCAGTCTCAGTTCGCTGACACGGTCGGTGTAGCCAAGGCAAGCGTATCTCACATTCTGGCTGGCCGCAACAAGCCTGGATTTGAATTCATCGAGAGTGTAGCCAGGCATTTCCCCCGTCTCAATCTGGAATGGCTTATCTGCGGTCAAGGTCGTATGTACAAGTCTTTTCAGGATCCTTGCCCCCCTGCTGAGGATATCAAACCACCTGTCGAGCAAGTTGAAGTGCCAGAAACAACAGAAAGTTCTCCTAAGATTACCAAGGTTGTCATATTTTACGACAACGGAACGTTCCGGGAATTCCAGTGATTTGTGTATATTTGTACCATGTACAAACAGCTGGTAAGACCTATTTTGTTCAGATTCTCTCCGGAAAAGACCCACGACTTTACTTTCCGGATGCTTGGATTTGCCCGCCGGATTCCCCTTATGGGAAGGCTCCTGAGGCTTTTCTACAGGCATAATGACCCCTCCTTGAAGAAGAATCTCTTCGGTCTGGAGTTTTCCAATCCTGTGGGCCTCGCAGCCGGTATAGACAAGAATGGTGACCACTATAATGAACTGGCTTGGTTCGGTTTCTCTTTCATAGAAATAGGTTCCCTGACCCCTCTTCCCCAAGAGGGCAATCCTCGGCCCAGACTCTTCAGATTGCCTCAGGATAAGGCCCTTATTAACCGTATGGGCATCAATAACAAGGGTGTGTTCCATGCGATAGACAGGCTGAAGTCCGACCCTCCGAAGACCATTATCTGCGCAAGCATCGCAAAGAACACCACTTCTGCGTCTGACGATGACATCGTGGCTGATTACAAAAAGGCCTTTTCCTATCTCTACGACTTTGTGGACATGTTTTCTGTGAATGTCTCATGCCCAAACGTGGAAGGCCTGCAGCACCTTCAGGATGTATCCTATCTCTCTGACATTATCGACCCTTTACTCGAGCTCCGTGTTTGCTATGACACCTACAAGCCACTTTTGGTAAAGGTCTCCCCCGACATTCCCCGTGAAGAACTGGACGAAATCCTAGGCTATTGCATGCTCTCCGGAGTGGACGGCATAATTGCCGGTAACACCACTACCTCACGTGAGGGGCTCTCTACTTCCACTTCCAGACTGACCAAGATAGGCGCCGGAGGATTGTCCGGGGCTCCCCTGTTCGAACGCAGCCTGAAGCTTGTCAAGTACATTAATGAGAAAACAGATGGTAGGCTTCCCGTCATAGGTGTAGGAGGAATAATGACGGCAGAACAGGCAAGGCAAATGCTTGATGCAGGTGCTTCTCTGATCGAAATCTGTACGGGATTCATATATGAAGGCCCCGCAGCAGTCAAAAAAATACTTAAAAAGCTGAAATGACACAAGCTTCAATCTGTACGATAGGTGACGAGATCCTTATAGGGCAGATTCTCGACACCAACTCATCGGCAATTTCAAGGGCCCTGGAAGAGACCGGAGTAAAGGTCACTAGGATGCTGTCAATCGGGGACGATAGCAAATCAATCATTGATAATCTGAATAATGAGCTTAGTCTCAATGAGATAGTCATTTCCACAGGTGGCCTGGGACCCACCAAGGATGACATCACTAAGGATGCGCTTGCCAGATTGTCCGGAAGCAAAGGGTACGTTGTGAACGAGCCCCAGCTCCAGATCGTCCATGAAATCCTTCGTGCAAGGGGGTTAGACGTTCTGGACATCAACAAGGCCCAGGCGCTGGTCCCGGACACCTGCGAAGTCATTCCCAACCGGAAAGGCACTGCTCCGGTGATGGTCTTCCGCTTCCCTGAGAGCAGGTTCGGACATCCTGCTACCCTCTATGCCCTTCCTGGAGTTCCTTTCGAAGCGATTGGAGCCCTTCCAGATGTCATCAAAGACATCAAGGAGCACAATCCACTCTCAGATATATTCCATAAATGCCTGATGGTAGCAGGAATGGCTGAATCAGCCCTTTCCAAAAAGATAGAGTCCTGGGAGGACAATCTGCCCGCAGATATGCATCTAGCATATCTCCCAAACCAATTGACCGGAGTAAGACTCAGGCTTTCTATCTATGGAGGTAACAAGGATGAGGAGGAAAGGCGTATCGACGAGGAGTTTGCCAAGTTGAAACCCATACTCGGAGACATGATCTATTCCTATAAGGATGATACCCTCCAGAGTGCCATAGGAGACCTTCTCAGAGGCACGGGAATGACCCTCAGCGCCGCTGAATCATGTACTGGAGGCATGATAGCTTCCATGATTACATCCGTTCCAGGTGCCTCCGACTATTTCCTTGGATCTGTAACCTCCTATGCGGTGGATGTCAAACAGAATGTCCTTGGCGTAAGTCCAGAAACAGTCGAAACCTGTGGCGTCATCAGTTCTGAAGTTGTTACTGCAATGGCAGAAGGAGTACGGAAACTGACTGGAAGTACATATTCAGTTTCCACAACCGGACTGGCCGGCCCCGGGGGAGATGGCCTCAATGCGGTCGGAACTGTCTGGATCGGTCTCGCCGGACCTAATGGGACAGACTCTGTAATGAGAGTCTATAAGAATGACAGAAAGACGAATATCGAAAGATTCACATCAGCTGCTCTGGATGCCCTGCGCCTTTTCATCATAAAAGACTTAAAGCATTAGTAAACAAAAAATACAACAAAAATGTTGTGATGGTTAACATTTTTGTTGTAAAAATATGCTCAAAAGCCATTTCCTAGGCTAATGCGCAGGAAATCACGTCATTAAAGACGCGTATAAAGTTCTTGCCAGCTATCTTCTCAATCTGGTCTTCAGAATAACCACGTATTGTCAATTCGTCGAAAACCCTGGGAAGTTTCGAGACATCCTCCATGCCGTCAGGGGTTATTTCTATACCGTCGAAATCGGTTCCTATTCCGACATGCTCGATACCGGCAATCTTCACTGCATGGTCAATATGATCGGCAATGACGGAAACTCCAGGCATCGAAGTTTCATAAGAATCAGAAAGGAAAGCCGGATAGAAATTGATCTGGATTACGCCTCCCTTGTCAGCCATCTTCCGGATCATATCGTCAGTCATGTTCCTACGATGTGATGCGAGGGCCCTGCAACATGAATGAGTGGACACGATCGGGGCCTTTGAGCATTCTATAACATCGTAAAAAGTCTCATCTGAGACATGTGCTACATCCACTATCATTCCCAGCCTGTTCATCTCACTCACCACTTCCCTTCCGAACGGACTGAGCCCATGCCACCTGTTACCCTCAGCCGCGGCGTCAGCAATCAGATTGTCAGCATTGTGTGTCAATGTCATGTATCTTACACCAAGCCTGTAGAACATCCTGAGGAGAGACAGTGAATTGCGTATCGGGGAGCCGTTCTCCATACCTATCATGATGGAAACCAGTCCTTTCTCCTTATTGATTAATGCCTCTTCCGGGCTGAAAGCCAAGGCAATGTCCTTTTCATGCTCCTTGACTGAATCATAGACGAGACTGAGCATTTCCAGGGCATGCCCAGTTGCCTCTTTCTCCCCCATGTCAGCTGGAGTGTATAAGGCAAAGAAGGATGCATCCACGCATCCTGCCTTTAACTTTGAGATATCTACCTGCCCAGATGAATTACTGGCCCCAATGTCCAGTCCCCGCAACATCTGTGTTGGGGTATCGCAGTGAGAATCAAGAACAAACATTACTGACGAAGAACGGTTGCATTCTGAATCTTGACTATCTTAACGGAAGGGTCGCCGGAGTAAGTAATCTCTGCGCCCTTGCCAAGATCCAGTTCAATGCTCTCAGTAGGGGCAACACTTGCATCAGCACCGCTAAGGGAAACAACCACATTCCTTGCGGGCATCCCGATTGCATCAACCTTGGCGGAAATACCCTTTCCATCCAGTTCAAAAGATCCTGAGCTACCCTTAAAGGTGGTTTTCGAAGAACTGCCTACAGTCAGGTCCACCTTTCCTTCAACCTTACAGTTAACCGAAGCCTCAGAAGAGCCGGTTGCTGTCATGAGAAGGTTCTCTGCCGCACAATTAACAGAAAGGGAGGATTTGCCTTCCATATTAATAGCAAGGTCGCCTTCGGTGGTAATATTTGCATTTGTGAACTGGGCGTTCTTTGTAAGATTGACATTGACTGTCTTGGCAACAATCTTCATGTCGGAGATCTTTGAAGTCCCGTTAAGTGTGACGTTAAAGTTGTCGCCACTGAAATTCGGAGAATTGAAAAACTCAGAATTATCGTTGAGAGTAATAGACTTAAGAGTCGGCATATAAACTATCGCTACAAGTGTCGGATCTGCAGAATTACGACCCTTGTACTGCCTCTTGAGATCCTTGGGGATACTCTTGTCATCCAGGGATATGTGGAGGATTCCGGCTTTTACATAACACTCTACATAACTTTCCAAAATGTCATCGATGGTCAACTTGACTGCATAGCTGTCACTGGCAGTTGTGGAAACCTTGAATCCGCTGGAAGCCTCAATGGCATCGAACGGAGAGAAATCGTGTTCGACAGATCGGGTCTGAGAAAAACCGGCAATAGCTGATGCCATCATTAAGGTGGCAGCAACCAAAGTTTTGATAATCATCGATTTCATATTCTCAAATATTAGTTTGTCTATTGTTCCAATTTAATCATGAGATCCTCCCATTCGGCAGTCAGCCTATCCTGTTCCCTCTTTGACTCCAGGTAAGTTCTCGTAAGTTCCAT
This sequence comes from uncultured Bacteroidales bacterium, assembly GCA_946184255.1. Lineage (GTDB taxonomy): Bacteria > Bacteroidota > Bacteroidia > Bacteroidales > UBA932 > Cryptobacteroides. The sequence continues at coordinate 7,958 of CAMHFA010000003.1, read as the reverse complement.
GATGTCATCACTGGCCGTAGGATTTGACAGCACCTTATCCAGATCCTTCATCTTAGCTTCAATCTTTCCGATTTCACCTTCAACGAACTCCACCCTGTGCTTCAACCTGCGAATCTCCCTGGATTCTCCCCTCTTCTTTTCAAAGTCCTGCCGTGCCTGGTCTTTGGCTTCCGTTACAGGTGTTTGGTTTGCAGAGGAAGTTGCAGAACCAGGAAATCTCCTTTCCAACTCCTGCAGGCTCTCGATCTTCCGCCTCTCAAGGAAGTCCTTAACGGTGCCGAGATGTTCCTTTACACGGCCATCCCTGAATTCGTACATCTTGTCAACGAGGCCGTCAAGGAAATCCCTGTCGTGAGACACAACAATCAATGTGCCATCGAACGCCTTCAACGCCTGCTTGAGTATTTCCTTGGACTTGATGTCCATATGGTTGGTAGGCTCATCCAAAGCCAGGAGATTATAGGGCTGGAGCATGAACTTGGCCATTCCAAGCCTCGCCCTCTCTCCTCCGGAAAGGACACTTACCTTCTTGTCAATATCCTCGCCACGGAAAAGGAACTGGGCCAGTATATCCCTCAGCCTGCCTCTGATATCGCCAACAGCTATCCGCTCCAGAGTCTCCCAGACAGTAAGGCTGCCATCAAGGATATCTTCCTGGTTCTGAGCGTAATATCCCATCAGGACATTATAACCTGTCTTGGCCTCTCCATCAATTGGAGCGAGCTCACCGGTGATAACTCGCATCAGTGTGGTCTTACCTTCTCCGTTACGCCCTATCAGGGCGACCTTCTCCCCTCTCTTGACCTCTATATCCGCATCCTTGAACACGACTTTTCCAGGATAACCGGCCGTTAGCCCGCTGGCTTTGAAGACTATGTCACCTGCCCTTGGGGCAGGAGGGAACTTGACGGTGAGGCTGACATTGTCAGTCTCGTCAATCTCTATCCTGTCAAGTTTCTCGAGTTGCTTTATCCTGGACTGGACCTGGTTTGACTTGGTCGGTTTATAACGGAACCTGTTGATGAATTCTTCCGTCTTCTCGATCATCCTCTGCTGGTTGGCATAGGCTGCCTGTTGCTGTCCAAGCCGTTCCTTCCTCAGTTCCATGTACTTGCTGTAAGGAACCTTGTAGTCATGGATGTGACCGAGCATGATCTCGACAGTCCTGTTGGTGACATTGTCCAGGAATTTCCTGTCATGTGACACCAGCAGCAGCGCACCCCGATAAGCTTTCAAATAATCTTCCAGCCATTCTATTGATTCTATGTCGAGATGATTGGTAGGCTCGTCCAGAAGCAGGATGTCCGGAGAAGAGAGGAGGATCTTGGCAAGTTCTATCCTCATGTTCCATCCCTGGCTGAATGTTTCAGTGGGGCGGTTGAAGTCAGAATCCTTGAAACCCAACCCAAGCAGAGTCTTCTCAGCCTGAACCTCCAGTGGCTCGCTGTGGGTCATAGCAAGGGTGTCCGTGAGGTCGTTAAGCCGGGTAATCAGCTCAAGATAGGATTCGGACTCATAATCAGTCCTGCTTGACAGCTGAAGGTTGATGCCCTCAAGTTCTTTCTCTATGGAAGTGATATGATCGAAGGCTGTCATGGCCTCCTGCATGACTGTACGCCCCCTGGAATGCTCCATTATCTGCGGAAGGTAGCCGATCCTGAGGTCATTGGGCTTGTCAACAGAACCTGAAGTCGGATTCTGCTGTCCGCAGATCAGCTTCATAATAGTGGACTTACCCGCACCATTCTTACCAACAAGTCCGATCTTGTCGGACCCGCTGATGTGGAAATCTATGTTATCCAGCAAGGTGAATCCGCCGTAAGCTACGGTAAGTCCGTTTATAGAAATCATTCCTCAGCAGGTCTTGGCTTGCAGGCAAGTATGCTTGCCTCGTAAAGCAGTAGCAAAGGAGCTGCAGCTATCATCATTGAGAAAGGATCCGCCGGTGTTATCAGCGCTGCAATGCAAAGGACAACCACTATCGCATGCTTGCGGTACTTGGTGAGGGTGTCCTTATACACTATCCCGAGCTTGTTCAAGATCACGATCACTGCCGGGAATTCGAAAACGATTCCGAAGGCGAGTATGCATGAGGTGAAGAGCGATATGTAGGAATTGAGCGAAATCGTGTTCACAATCGCATCGCTGATCTTGTAGCCCAGGAAGAAGTTGAGTGAAATCGGCACTATCAGTATGTAGCCGATATACAGGCCAAGGTAAAAGAGGAAGGAGGCAGCAATAAACACTCCGCTGATGGTTTTCTTCTCATTCTGGTACAGGGCCGGTGCTATGAACTTCCAGATCTCCCAGATGATGAAAGGGAAAGCCAGGATGAAACCAAGTTGGAATGCGACCTTCAGGTGGACGAAGAACTGGGTTGAGATCTCCAGGTTGACAAGGTTCATTTTCACATCCATATTGAAAAGCTTGTAAACCCAGAAATCACTTCTGGTAGGGGCCAAAACCACATCGTCGAAAACGAACTTCTTGAAACAGAAGACCACGACACTGATAATGGTAATAGCAAGTATTGAGCGGAACAGGGTTCCTCTCAACACTTCGAGATGGTCCCAGAAGGACATCTCAGCTCCTTCCAGCTGCTGCTTCTCTTCTTCTTCCACTTGCTACTTGTTGTATTCTTCTTTCTTTTCGATCTTGTCGGGACTCTTCGCAGGCTCGTTCATATCCTTCTCGATGTCTCCGATCTGTTTCTCAACTTCGTTCATTCCTTCCTTGAAGCTCTTCATGCCTTTGCCAAGACCACGCATGAGCTCGGGAATCTTCTTGCCACCGAAGAGGAGGAGAATTACGAGGGCGATGATGACAATCTGCCATGGCCCAACTACACCTAAGGGAATAAATGTAAGCATATTCATGAATATTTAAGGTTTATCTGTCATTCAAATGTGATTCAATGGCTACGAGTAGTTTTTCGGGGCACCGAGTCGGCCTGCCGGTGGCCTTGTTCAGGAAGCCGAGAACCACCTGCCCTTCAACACAGAGGACATTGTCCTGGTTATATACAGCCTGTCGGATGCGGAGCTTTGCCAGAGGTGCCTCGTCTATCATGGCCACAACCCTGAGGTCATCCCCCATCTTTGCAGGATGCTTGTAATGGCATTCAACCGTCACGATAGGGATCGTAACACCGTCTTCCTCGCACATTTCGATAGGATAGCCGAACTCGCGCATCATGTTGTTGCGAGCGCACTCGAAGTACCTGATGTAATTCGAGTGATGGACTATGCCCATCTGGTCCGTTTCATAGTATCTGACCGGGAAAAGTGTCTCGGAATATACCATAACAAAAAAGTTAATACTTAAAACTATTTAGTTTCCTTACTTGGATTTCAATGATTTAAGGCTCTTCTCTATATTTTCTATCTTCAGAAGGGCATCAGCTTCTTTCTTGCGCTCTATTGCCACGACTTTCTCCGGTGCATGGGCCGTGAAGGACTCGTTTGAAAGCTTTTTCCGCACTCCCTCGAGGAATCCCCGGAGTCTTGTCAGCTCAGTTTCCAACTTGGAGATCTCAGCTTCAGCATCCACGAAGCCATCAAGGGGAATGAAAACCTCGACGGTACCTACCATGAATGAAACTCCATTGCCTTCTGAGGTTTCGGATACCTTTTCGGCCTTACCCACATTGGAAAGCTTGGCCACAAGAGGCATCATCTCCATGGGGAAGTCACCCTTGACCTTGATGTCCAGGGCTTCCTTGGGAGGAATGTTCTTCTGCTGCCTGGTTGCACGGACTCCTCCGGCAACTTCCTTTGCTGCTTCAAAGTCTGAAATGACCTTTTCATCATATTCGCCGGCAACCGGTGAGGGCTGGTACATGATGGTCTCCCCTTCCTTGCGGCCAGACATCGACTGCCACAGTTCCTCGCTGATGAAAGGCATTACGGGATGAATCATCTTAAGAAGGTTCTCGAGGAACTCCTCCGTTGCAGTCATCGTCGCCTTGTCGATTGCTTCGCCAAAGGCGGGCTTGACTGCCTCCAGATACCAGGAGCAGTAGTCATCCCAGAATAGCTTGTATATTGCCATCAGGGCATCCGAGATCCTGAACTTGGAATAAAGGTCTTCAACAGACTTGACCGTCTGGTTTAACTTATTTCTGAACCATTTGACAGCAAGCGCATTGACATCACTCTGCTCAAGTGATTCATCAACTCTCCATCCTTGTACCAGACGGAATGAATTCCATATCTTGTTACAGAAGTTGCGTCCCTGCTCCACCTGGGATTCGTCGTAGAAGATGTCATTGCCGGCAGATGAGCAGAGAAGCATTCCGATCCTGACGGCATCGGCTCCATATTTCTTAATCAGTTCAAGAGGATCCGGTGAATTGCCAAGGGTCTTGCTCATCTTCCTTCCCAGCTTGTCCCTAACGATTCCGGTAAAATAGACGTTGCTGAACGGGATGTCATTCATGAACTCCCCTCCTGCCATAATCATCCTGGCCACCCAGAAGAAGATAATGTCCGGACCGGTCACCAGGTCGCTGGTTGGATAGTAGTATGAGAGATCCTTGTTGGGTTCATGTTCAGGATGGCCGGGGCGCTCGGCATCAAAAACCGAAATAGGCCAGAGCCAACTGGAGAACCAGGTGTCAAGGACATCTTCATCTTGTCTCAGATCAGCAGCCGTGATGGCCGGATTGATCTTTCTGGCTGCTTCAAGGGCCTTTTCAGGAGTTTCTTCAACTACCACCTGGCCATCGGGAAGGTAATATGCAGGAATCCGCTGTCCCCACCAGAGCTGGCGTGAGATGCACCAGTCATGAACATTCTCCATCCAATGGCGGTAGGTGTTGCGATACTTGTCCGGAATGAACTTGATCCTGCCTGACTCGACCTTATCGAGGGCAGATGCTGCAAGGTCTTCCATTTTTAGGAACCACTGAGCGGAAAGCTTGGGTTCGATGACGGCGTCAGTCCTTTCTGAATATCCGACCGGAGAAATATATTCCTCGACCTTCTCGAGGTTACCGGCTTCCTCCAGCATCTTGACAATCTTCTTCCTGGCCACGAAACGGTCCTCTCCCACCAGGATGACGGCATCCTCGGTAAGGCGTCCATGGTCTTCGATAATATTGATTATGGGAAGGTTGTGACGGAGTCCGATCTCGTAGTCATGGGCATCATGTGCTGGAGTGACCTTGAGGCATCCGGTTCCGAAGTCCATTTCAACATAGCTGTCCTCGATTACAGGTATCTCCCTGTTGATCAACGGAATCAGCACCTTCTTACCCTTCAGCCAATGGTAACGCTCATCAGCAGGGTTGACACATATGGCCGAGTCTGCCATTATGGTCTCGGGACGTGTAGTGGCAATGACAAGGTACTTGTCGGTAGGATTCCCTTTTCCGTCAGAGATATAGTACCTCAAGTGATAGAAATGGCTCTTGGTATCCTTGTGGATCACCTCATCGTCACTGATGGCAGTGAGGGCGACCGGATCCCAGTTTACCATCCTCACTCCCCTGTAAATCAATCCCTTCTTGTAGAAATAGCAGAAGGTTGCGATGACCGCATCGGAGAGTTCAGGATCCATGGTGAACTTAGTACGGTCCCAGTCGCAGGAAGCGCCGAGCTTACGGAGCTGCTGCAGGATTATTCCACCATGCTCTTCCTTCCACTCCCACGCGTATTTCATGAATTCCTCACGGGTGATGTCTTCCTTGGAAATACCTCTATCCTTAAGCCTGGCCACAACCTTGCTTTCTGTAGCGATGGAGGCATGGTCCGTACCGGGAACCCAGCAGGCGTTCTTTCCGTCCATCCGAGCCTTGCGGATAAGGACATCATTCAGAGTGTTGTTGAGGACATGCCCCATATGGAGGATACCCGTCACGTTGGGCGGAGGGATAACAATAGTATAAGGTTCCCTGCTGTCGGGTTCGGAATGGAAACATCCATGGTCCAGCCACCAGGAGTACCACTTGTCCTCCACTTCGGCCGGATTGTACTTCGCGGAAAGCTCTTTTTTCTCGCTCATATCGTTCTTACTGCATTCAAGAAATACAAATATAGCATATTTTTCACTAATTTTGCTTCACAAACACAGACTATCATGGAAGAGAAAAAGGAAATCAGTCTCGAAATCAAGCCCGAGATAGCTAAAGGGACATATTCAAACCTGGCCATAATCACCCATTCCCACAGCGAATTCATCATCGATTTCGCTACCATGCTGCCGGGACTGCCCAAACCTGACATCGGCAACAGGATCATCATGACCCCAGAACACGCCAAGAGACTACTTAACGCCCTTATGGACAATGTCACTAAATACGAATCCCAATTCGGACTGATATCCCTCGGCGGCCAACAGCAACAAGGTGGTACATTCAATCTTGGAGACCTTCCCCAATTCGGTCCCGGTGGAACCAAATCATAGAGCATGACAGATTTAAAAGACATAAAGGGTTTCGCCTTTGACATCGATGGAGTCATGACCGACGGGGGCATCCTTGCCGACCTTGAAGGACAGCTCTACAGGACATTCGATGCCAAGGATGGCTTCGCCGTCAGGATGGCTTCCATGAATGGTTTCCCGGTTGCAGTCATCACCGGAGCCAGGTCGCAGAGTGTCCGCGCCCGTTTCGGTGGCAACGGCATTCCCCCGGAGGACATTTACCTCGGTTCCAGGGACAAACTGGCCGATTTCGATGATTTCTGCAGGAGGTATGGTTTGAAGCGTTCAGAGGTAATGTATTTCGGAGATGATGTACCTGACGTACCCGTAATCCTTGCTGCCGGAATCGGGGTAGCTCCTTCAGATGCCTGTGGAGAAGCCCGTGAGGCAGCTGACATCGTGTCTGAATTTCCAGGTGGCAAAGGCTGTGTCCGTCACCACATGGAAGAAGTGATGAAGGCCCAGGGGCACTGGAAATTCGATGTCCAGGTTTACAAAAAGAAGTTCTAGGAATATGGAGACGAACGGGAAGAGGATAATCCTGGCTTCCAACTCCCCTAGGAGAAGGGAACTTCTCGCTTCGCTGGGGTTCGATTTCTCCGTGGATACGGGAACATCTTTTATAGAAGACTATTCACCTGATACTCCACACGTTAAAGTGCCCGAGTTAATGTCTCAAGGCAAGTCCCACGGATTCCACCGCGAGCTTTCTCCTGACGAAATACTGGTCACATCCGACACCATGGTCCTCTGCGGAACGGAGATTCTAGGGAAACCCTCCGACAGGGATGACGCAGTCAGGATGCTTAAGCTTCTTTCCGGACGGGGACACCAGGTCATAACGGCAGTGACAATCCGGAGCGCTGAACAGGAAAAGACCTTCTCGGTCTCTTCCAATGTTTATTTCAAGGATTTATCCGATTCGGAAATAGACTATTATATCGACAATTACAAGCCTTTCGACAAGGCCGGAGCCTACGGGATCCAGGAATGGATAGGTTACATCGGTATTACCGGAATTGAAGGCTCCTTCTACAATGTGATGGGCTTCCCGACCCAACGCTTCTTCGAAGAACTTAAGGCTTTCCTATAGAACAAGCCTGTGTCCTATGTGAAGGATTGTGCGACGAGTTATGTTGTTCTTCTCGCACAATGAAACCACCGTGGTGCCGGACGTGCACCTGTTCCCGGGACATATCGCCTGCGACGGGGCTTCCGAGTCGGAGATCGTCATCCCGATCCATGGAGACGGGGAAGTAAAGGCGGTGCTGGATATCGACAGCCCGGTGAAGGACCGGTTCAGCCCGGAAGACCGGGAAGGGCTGGAACAGCTGGTGAAGGTGATTGAGGAGAAGGTGAGCTGGACATGATGACAGTGGACCGGTTCCTGAATACCCTGATTGCGCTGCTGACCCTGCTGATTGTGGTTTCGTTTTTTCGCAAGGACGGGCAGTGGGTACCGGAACGGGGAAAGTTTGCGCTCCGTTTTTTCACCACCCTGAGCAATATACTGTGCGCAGCAGCCTGCTTCCTCA
>CAMHFA010000002.1 GCA_946184255.1 uncultured Bacteroidales bacterium | reverse complement strand
TCAATTGACCACGAATCATGAACAAGGAAAAAATGACCAATTACAGGTGGGTGATTTGCGCGATGATCTTCTTCGCCACCACGGTCAACTATCTGGACCGTCAGGTTCTCTCGCTTACCTGGGATGAATTCATCAAGCCCGAATTTCACTGGAATGAAATCAATTACGGTAACATCACGGCTGTTTTTGCTATTGTGTACGCCTTTGCACAGCTTTTTGCCGGAAGGATAGTCGACAGGCTTGGAACCAAGAGGGGCTACACAGTCTCCATAGCAGTCTGGTCACTCGGAGCCTGCCTCCATGCTATCTGCGGAGTTGCGACTGAAGCCCATGTCGGTGCCTCTTCAAGGATGGAGCTTATCCAGGCAACCGGCGATGCCGCGATTGTAATCTCTACATTCAGTGTTTACATGTTCATGATAGCCAGGGCTATCTTGGCTTTGGGTGAGGGAGGTAACTTCCCGTCGGCAATCAAGGCGACAGCTGAGTATTTCCCTAAGAAAGACAGGGCGTTCGCTACTTCTATCTTCAATTCCGGTTCATCCATCGGAGCCCTGGTTGCTCCTCTTTCCATCCCCCTGATCGCTGCCAAGTGGGGATGGGAAATGGCTTTCCTGATCATCGGTGCCCTGGGATTCATCTGGATGGGTTTCTGGATCTTCATGTACAGGAAGCCCTCAGAGAACAAGAAGGTCAATGCCGCTGAGCTTGCCTACATTGAGCAGGATGTGGCTGCCGATGCGGAGTTCGCCAAGAAACCTCTGGAAGGCACAGCTGCTTCTGAAGAGAAGATGTCCCTTGGGAAGGTTCTCAGGCATAAAGAAGCCTGGGCGTTCATCCTGGCCCGTTTCATTACTGACGGAGTGTGGTGGTTCTTCCTTTTCTGGACGCCTTCCTACCTCAATACCCAGTTCGGGATAAAGACTTCAGATCCTTTGGGAATAGCGTTGATCTTCGTTCTTTACCTGATCACCATGCTTTCCATTTTCGGAGGAAAACTTCCTACCATATTCATGAACAGGACGGGAAAGGATCCTTACACCAGCAGGACGAGGGCCATGCTGATCTTTGCTTTCATCCCTCTTGTGGTCCTTTTCGCCCAGCCCCTAGGTAACATTTCTCCATGGCTTCCGGTTATCTGTATCGGACTTGCCGGAGCTGCACATCAGAGCTGGTCAGCCAACCTTTACACCGTAGGTACAGACCTCTTCCCCAAGAAGGCTGCTGCCACCATCACTGGAGTTTGCGGAATGGCTGCAGGTATAAGTTCCTTCCTCTTCCAGCAGGTTGCTGGTCATCTGTTCGTCTATGCCGGAGAGAGCAACATGCACTTCATGGGTTTTGAAGGGAAGCCGGCTGGATATTTCGTAATGTTCTGCTACTGCGCCGTAGCCTACCTTATCGGTTGGGTGGTAATGAAAATGCTCGCACCGAAGTACGAGCCTATTTCCGAATAGTATTTCCTTTCTTTTAGAGGTAAAGGTCGAAGTAGTCAGTTACCTTGTCCATCAGGTGGATCCTCCATCTGCCTCCGACGTTATGCTCTGAGCGGGGGTAGGGGAAGTAATCCAGTTGTGTGTTGTTCTCAATGCATTTCTGGACGAAACTGAGGCTGTGCTCCCATACGACGGTGTTGTCGATGGCTCCCTGGCAAATCAGGAGCTTGCCCTTGAGATTTCCGGCATTTTCGATCAGGCTGGTCTGCTTGAAACCTTCAGGATTAATCTCCGGAGTGTCCATGTAACGCTCCCCGTACATGACTTCGTACCATTTCCAGTCGATTACAGGTCCACCGGCAACACCTACCTTGAAGGTTTCAGGATAGTGGGTCATGAGGGAGATCGTCATGAAGCCTCCGTAACTCCAGCCGTGTACTCCGATCCTTTCCGAATCCACGAAAGGAAGGGACTTGAGCATGTTGATTCCGACCATCTGGTCTGCCATCTCATTCTGGCCGCAATGCCTGTGGATGGCCTTCTCGAACTCAGCACCGCGGTTCTGGGTACCCCGGTTGTCCTGGATATAGACTACACATCCCTTCTGGGCCATAAGGAGTTCCCACATGCTGATTCCACCGAGCCAGCTGTCCTTTACAAGTTGGGAATGAGGACCTCCATAGACGTAGAGGAGGACAGGATACTTCTTGGCAGGATCGAAGTCGGCAGGGAGGAAGAGACGGTACCAGTTGTCATACTTCCCATCTGCGCTTTTTACGGTTCCGAGCATGATCTTTCCGGTCTTGAAGGCCTTGAGTGGATCCTCGGCACGGCCTATCTCACGGAGGAGCTTTCCATCCGTGGTCTTTACCTGGGTGACTGAAGGAACGTTGAAACTGCTGTACCTGTCGATGAATTTCTTGCAGTCTTCACTGAGAGTTACGCTATGCCATCCTTCCTCTGAAGTGAGCCTGACGGGCTTTCCGAACTTGGCTTTGGGCAGGGATTCTATTCCACGGCGAGATTTCAAGCCTGTTACGGCAATCTTGAACAGGTGATTCTCAACAGGGGAGACTTCTGCGGAAGTGTAGAAGACATTGGTTCCGTCATTTGTGACATATGCCACGTCCGCATCCACGGAAGTGAGGCGCCTCACGGTTCCCAGAGTGTCGCAGAGATAGAGGTTGCGATAACCATCACGTACATTAGACATGTAGATGAAGGTATAGCTGTCTTTCAGGAACCTGACCGGATCGGACGGCTCAACATAGCGTTCGTCGTCTTCGGTGAAGAGGGTACGGACAAAGGATCCGTCAGAAGCCCTGTACATGTTGAATCTCATGTGCTTCTGTGTCCTGTCAAGGACCTGGATGAAGACATACCTTTCGTCCGGAGACCAGCTGATGTTGCAGAGATAGCGGTCGTAGCCGAAATCGGTCACATCGCACCAGACAGTCTTTCCTGAAGCAAGGTCATATATTCCTAAAGATATTTCCTCACTCTCCATCCCGTTCATCGGGTACTTGATGCTCTTCAATGTGCCGGTCCGTGTACTGATGTCGAGGAGAGGGAAGTCGGTGACCCTGCTTTCATCCTTGCGGTAGAAAGCCAGTTTCGATCCTTCAGGAGACCAGAAAATGCCGCCATTGATGCCAAACTCGTTGCGGCTTACACTCTGGCCGTAGGTTATCTGGTCGTTCTCGCTTTCCGCCACGCAGATCTCACTTCCATTATTTATATAAAGGCTCTGTCCCTTTGTGAAAGCCGTGACACCATTCTTGTTGGGGATTGCTCCTCGCATTCCACGCTGGGGACCTTGTGGTCCACGGGAGGGTGCCTTGTACTCGACTTCCTTACCGGAGATTGCGTCATAGGCCTTAATCTCGCGCCCTTCCATGGTGAGATAGGTATTCGCGTCAACCCATGAGGCCATCACGGTCTGAGGCCTCGTCCCGATACCCATCACCGCCTCCTCCATGGTGAGCATGCGGCCTTCGTTGTTCTCTGGGTGTACGGCTACGACCCCAGTCTGCGCCAGTGCTGCCACAGGCAGGACGAGCGCAATTATTGAAATGATCCTTTTCATTATTCCGTGGATGTTACTGAAATTATCTTGTCAACGATATGCTTCTGCATCCCTCTCCAGGGGAGGGCACCAAGATACTCCTTGTAGTGGAGTTCGACGATTTTGCCGCTGCACCTCATCAGTTCATTTGCGACTTCCTCATCATCTACCGAGAAGTCGAAGATGTAGGACTGTATAGTGGCGTTCCCTCCGGTCTTAGGAGCTGTCCCCTTGAAACCGGCCTGGATTATCTTTCCTTCATAGGTCTTCCAGACATAGCCCTTGTAGGTAAACTGGTTCAGTTCACCGGCCTTTACTCCGTCTCCGAAAACAAAGTAGAACCTGAAATACACAAAGACTCCGGCGGCCAATACGATGGCCAGGAGTGTCCAGATAAGGATTTTCTTTCCTGTACTCATATTATCTATCGCTTATTTGATTTCGTTGCCGTTAAGTTCCCAACCCATTATGGTAGAAATACATGGTATCACTGTGTAGGCTATTTTCGTGTGACCACTGTAGTTTGGATGACCGTCTGCTCCCATATCGGACTCTTCATTGTGGATCGATTTGGATAAACCCAGGAAATGAAGGTTCTCGTAACCGGAGGTGTCGATTGCTTTCCTGATGTAGGTTTCCATCAAAGGATCGTGTTTTGGGGCTATGCAAAGGATCGGGTGCTCCTTCCCGTAATTGTCCTTGACTTCTCCGATAAGCCGTGAATATTCCTTGACAAAAACCCTTTCGGCAGGTTGCATCCTGGTTGAGAAGTCATTGGTGCCAAGGTAGATAACAGTGATGTCAGGCCTCAGGGGAGTGGATTGTGCATCCCACATGAACTCATCATCCTGGTCGAAGGTCGTCAGATAATGCTCAGGCATGTGGCTTCCGGTAAGGTTCCCGTTGTAGTTGCGGGTTATGCCCATCCCGGAGTGGGCAATGACAATCTGGTCCGCCCCGAAGTAGCGGGCAGTCTCGCATGCATAAGTGAGGTTCTGGTTCTCGGTCTCAGGGGAGAAACGGTCCTTATTGGTAGCCTCAGTCCCGTAACCGCAGGTGTAGGAATCACCGATGAACTCTATCAACCTTTCCTTCTTGGGGTCAGCTTGAAGGAACTGTCCGTCGGTAGTGAATCCGTGTATGGTGGTCCTTCCCTGGGATCCTTCCGTCCGTTTCTGGATTATGACCTGATGAGGTGTACGCGATGACTTGCGGTCCTTGACGTTGTAGAGGACTATGGTAGTGTCTTTACCATGGACCCTGACCACCTTGTCAGCCTTCTCGCTCATGGGAGAATCTATCCAGACGTTATAGTAGTTGGCGTTCGTGTCGGAGACCTTGAACGAGAGCATGCTTCCCTGGAACCTCACTTTGGCATAGACTCCAGTCCAGTCGAAGGAGACTGAGCCATCTTTAACCATCGTTCTTCCTATGTATGTTATCTTCCCGTCAGAACCTTTGACGGTTTCGGCGGATAAGGTCAGGCAGAATGCCAGGAACAGCATTACAGCGGAGAGAGCTTTCTTCATTCCTGCAGTATTTATCCAGATAAAGTTACGTAAGTTTTTCGGTTCTGCAAAAAGTACTATCTTTGCGGGCGCATAACCGATTATGAGACGACTGATAACCATTTTCATAGTATTGTTAGTTCCATATTTCCTGCCAGCCCAGGATGAGGGACCATTCAATGTGTATTTCAACTGGCACGCCGATGCTTCCGCTACCGTGACTCCAGGTCCTGTGTCCTCCCGTTTCGAGAACAAGGAACTCCGTTTTGAGATCAAGGGAAACCTTACTGACAAACTGTTCTACCGTTTCCGTCAGCAGTTGACAAAACCGTTGACCGCCGGTACCCTGGACCGGTTCTCAAAGGGAACCGACCTGATGTACATGGGTTGGCATGCGAACGAGAAACTCTCTTTCATCATTGGGAAGCAATGCCAGAGTTTCGGAGGCTTTGAGTATGAGTCGAATCCGATGTACATTTATGAGTACTCCGACTATCTGGAGAGGATGTCCATTTTCCATGCGGGAGTTACAATGGTCTGGAATCCGGTTGAGGACCAGGAACTTATAGCTATGGTCACCACTTCTTCCAACGACTATGTTGACAACCCTGCCCCTTTTGAATATATTCTTGACTGGAACGCCAGGTCATGGGACGGTTTGCTCCTTAGCAGATGGGGAGTAGCGGCTGCCTCCATGTCGAAGGGTGCCTGGTCGAAGTTCATCATAGGAGGTGAAAAGCTCTGTCTTCCCAAGTTCCAGGTTTATGTCGACTTTATGGCTGCTTGGGATGATGTGGACCGTTTGCATTATGCCTCCGAGGACGCTGCAGCTCTTTTTCCTGAAGCCGGTATCTTACATAATGTAATCCAGAAGAGTCTGGTCTCAAAGGCGGAGTGGCAGTTCATGCCAGGATGGAACCTTTGGGTAAAGGGGATGTACGAGACTGTGTGTGTCAAGGACATCCCAAAATTGCACAACTACCGCAAGGCCTTAGGCTATATGAGCGGAATCGAATTCTATCCTTTCGAAGGACAGGACCTGCGGTTCTACCTTGCCTGGATAGGCAGGCATTTCTCCTTCTCTGCAGAATCCGGCCTTCCAGCCTATGACAGGAATAGGCTGGAACTCGGTCTTATGTACAGGCTGAAGGCCTTTTAACAGTAGATACGGCAACCCCTATTTTGCCATCAACTGGGGCAAGAAGGTGCTGAACACCAGCACTATAAGGCCAATGACAAGTACTGCGACAGTCTTTTTCGAGACTCCTTTCCATTCCTTGAGTATGATACCCCAGACATTGGAGAAGGTGACGTTGAGAGCCATGAGGATGCACCAGCTGAATGTAATGAGTACAGGATAGTTGGTAAGGAAGCCTTTTCCGAGGCTGAGACCGAAGAACTGGCTGTACCAAAGGAGACCTGCAAGAGCGCAGAAGACGAGGTTGTTAGCCCAGAGCCTGCCCTTACCGTAGTCGTTCCAGGTCTTGTTCTTGTTGTTCTGGAAAAAGCAGTATGCCGCATTGGTGAGGAAGCCGCCGAAGGTAACCAGCATTGTTGCAGGAAGTGTCTGGAATATGGGTTTTGTGCCTTCAAGGAACAGGCCTTCTCCAAAACTGAGACCGATGTTGAAGCAGGCGCTCATGAAACCGGCAAGAAGGGCTACGAATATTCCTTTGCCGAAATTGAAATCCTTCACCGCCTTCTTCTTTTCTTCCTCTGGGAGGGCTGCGGACTTCATGGCTCCGGCGATGCCGATGATTGCGATTCCTATGAGGGTGACGACAACTCCAACGATCACGGCTGTGGTCAGGTCACTTGCATGTCCGGTAAAGACCGGTCCGAGTATGGCACCCAGGCCCGAGCATGTGCCAAGGGCGATTGACTGTCCGAGGGCAACTCCCAGGTAGCGCATCGACAGGCCGAAGGTAAGTCCTCCCACACCCCAGAGCATTCCGAAAAGAATTGTCATCCAAGCCGATTTCGGATTGGAATTGATCAAGGAAAGCAGGTCGCCGAAACTGCCGCCTGTCCCGGAAACTGACATAAGGGCTCCGATAAGAGGAAAGAGCAGCCAGGCAAAGACTCCCTGGACTATCCAGTAGCTTTCCCAACTCCAGTCCTTGATCTTGTTGATCGGGACATAACTCGATGACTGGCAGAATGCGCCGATTGCGATGATGAGAAGACCGATTACTAGTTCCATTTGACAAAAAGAATTGTTAGAGTATGCTATATTAGTGAAAAATCATGAAAAAAGAAAATGGCGGAAGCTTAAACGCTTTCGCCATTCCTGTGTCGTTGGCGCCTTGCGGCACCTTGTACTGGGTAGGAGAATCGAACTCCTATTGCAAGATTGAGAATCTTGAGTACTAACCGTTATACGAACCCAGCATTGTTCGGGATTGCAAAGATAGATAAAAAACTGAATCCCACAAAAAAAAGTCGCAACCTTGTGCGACTTTTTTGTTCCTTCGATCCGCAGGAGTCTATTTCTTGCGGTCCTTGTATCTCTGGTAGAATTTGTCAACGCGGCCGGCGGTGTCAACAAGCTTGACCTTGCCAGTGTAGAACGGGTGAGAAGTGTTGGAGATCTCAACCTTTACAACCGGATACTCAACGCCGTCAACCATCAGAGTCTCTTTGGTCTCTGCGCAGGAACGGGTGATGAACACGGTTTCGTTTGACATATCCTTGAAAGCTACAAGGCGGTAGTTTTCGGGATGAAGTCCTTTTTTCATTGCTTTACGATTTAATTGTACAATATTTCGCTGTAAAAAGCCTGCAAAGATAAGGCTTTTCCTTTAAAAGACAAACATATCGATGAAAAAACTTACTTGATCCGGTAAGGCTGGTCGTCATACAGAGTGTAGCGCTTTGCCTTGCGGATCCATTTCTGCTCTTCCAACTTGACGTGCTCCCTTACCTCCTGATAGGAGATCCCGCCTTTTATGTAGCTCAGGATTACCGGATCTGAGAGTTTTTCCTCGAATCCGTCCAGAAGCTCGAATTGAGGGTATCTCTCAAGGAAATACCTTATCAACTGTATGGAGTGAAGGAGCGAGTGGTAATCAGCTCCCGGCTGGAGCATTATCTGGTAACCCTGGCACCTTTGTCCCTGATGCCTTCCTGCAGCGGGAGTGAAGGTACAAGGGCGCATCAGGACTCCGGCGGGGGCGGGTATTATCTCAAGGGTGCTGTGCTTGATGAACGGCGCTCCGAAATACTCATACGGTCGGGCAGTACCGATGGCGGGAGTGATGGTGGTGTTGTTCCACAGACCTCCGCCTGAGTACATCTGGCAGGTGAACATCCCAGGGATGTCCGAAGCGGGGGCTATGGTCCAAGGCAGGAGCTGCCGGGTGGAGTCATTTGCAAGGGCCGAGATGACATGGAGGGGGAATGATGCTCCTATTTCAGTATAGTAAAGGCTACACAGCTCCCCAAGGGTCAACCCGTGACGATGGGCGATTTTGGGAGTGTGGGCTTCCACCGGCCCGGACGGCATGGATCCTTCGACTATCCTTCCGGCCGGATTGATGTGGTCCACTATGTACAGGGCAGGGGAGGCATCGATTCCGGACAGGACTTCCATCAGTTGGAAAACGTCCTTTGAATAGTTGAAGTACCGTGAACCAGCATCCTGGATCTCCACCACGACGGCATCCAGGCCAGCAAGAGCCTCCCTGTCGAATGAAATGTGGTTAGTACCAGGAGTGAGTTCAGCTCCCATGGGGCTGAAGACTACCTCCAGATTGCCACGTTCACGGAAAAGGTCGTACATGTACCGCCCCCTGGCAGTGTCCCAGCAGTTCTGGGTGCAGAAGCATCCGACCCTGCCGCCCAGCAAGGCCTTGTCCAGCTGGTCTTCCAGCGCCGTCGTCCTGAAAGAGAACATCGCTAACCGTTAATGACTGATTCGGCGATAGAAATCACCTCTCCTGCGAGGGCTTCAGCTTCCTCCAGTGTCGGAGCTTCAGAGTAGATGCGGATGATGGGCTCTGTGTTCGAGCGTCTCAGGTGCACCCATTTGCGCTCGGCTTCGAAGCTTATCTTGACTCCGTCGATGTCGTTGACCTCCTCTGAAGCATAGACTCTTTTCATCTCATCCAGGATCTTGTCTATCAAACCCTTGTCAGATAGTTCAATCCTGTTCTTTGCGATGTGGTACTCCGGATAGGTCTTTTTCAATTCACTGGCCTTCATCCTTTTATGTGCCAGGTTCGAGAGGAAGAGTGCAACTCCCATCATAGCGTCCCTTCCATAATGAAGGGCAGGATAGATCACTCCTCCGTTGCCTTCTCCACCGATGAGGGCATTCTCCTTGTGCATCAAGGTTGTGACGTTCACTTCTCCCACTGCTGAAGCAAGGTACCTTCCTCCGAACTTCTCGGTTTCGTCTCGCAGGGCCCTGCTGCTTGAAAGGTTGGAGCAGGAGACTGCTGCGTAGGGATAAGTCACTTCTTCAAGGGAGATAGCCTCAGCCTCGGCAATCTTTGCTGCCCTCTCGAACAGGTAGGATGCGACACTCACAAGTGTATATTCCTCGCCGAAAGGCTCACCGTCCTCGCAGATGAATGCCAGACGGTCCACATCCGGATCCACAGAGATTCCCAGGTCAGCATGTTCCTTCACTACGGCTGTCCGGAGATCCAGGAGATTGTCTGGTAATGGTTCAGGATTGTGGGCGAAATCCCCGGAAGGGTCACAATTAAGCCTGACACATTCTACTCCAAGCCTTTCGAGGAGCCTGGGCATAATGATTCCTCCCACTGAATTGACAGCGTCAAGGACGACTTTGAAATTGGATTCAGAGATGGATTCGACATCCACATCCGGAATGGCAAGCACCGCATCGATATGTTCTTCTGTGTAGTCATGTTCGGTTACTGTGCCGAGTTCATCGACTCCGGCGAATACGAAGTCTTCCTTCTCGGCAAGGTCCAGAATCGCCTGTCCTTCCTCCGCAGAGAGGAACTCTCCATTGTCGTTAAGGAGCTTGAGAGCGTTCCATTGGCGGGGATTGTGGGAAGCGGTCAGGATGATGCCACCGTCAGCTTCTGCGAACGTTACTGCCATCTCGGTCGTCGGGGTAGATGCCAGTCCGATTTTGACGACATCCACTCCACAGGACATCAAGGTGCCGACCACAAGGTTTTCCACCATCTTCCCTGAGATCCTGGCATCCCTTCCAACCACTATCCTGTACTTCCGGTCTGCAGGTTTTGCCTTGCGGGAGGGAAGGGTAGCACAATAGGCGTAAGTGAATTTCACAATGTCAACGGGAGAAAGCCCGTCACCGGGCTTTCCTCCTATGGTTCCGCGTATTCCGGAAATAGACTTGATCAAGCTCATCTTTAAATAACAAGGGTCAACATAAGGGCACCTACCAGCCCGAGGATCGCGTAGAACTCAGGAAGAGCGGCATAAATCAGGGTGTTGGTCTGTACGTCATGTCCCTGGGAGATTCCCACGATACCGTTGGCACATACCTGGCCCTGGCGTATTGCGGAGATCATGCAGACGATACCAACTCCGATTCCGACTCCGAAGAGCAGAGGACCATTTGCTGCAAAGTCGAACTTGAAGACGAGAAGCCACATGAAGAAGGCAACGAATCCGTAAATACCCTGGGTGGCCGGAAGGGCTGAGAGAATCATGTAGCTGCTAGACTTCTCAGGGGTATTCTTGAGTGCGCCTTCAGCGGCGTTTCCTGCGATCGTGGTACCGATGGCGCTTCCGACACCGGCCAGGCTGAGCATGAGCCCAAGCCCAAGATAACCGAGAATTTCGTTCATAATGCTTATTGAATTTGTTTGTTTGTTATTGGTCTGTATGTTCTGCCCTTGCCCTCATAACCACTGTTCTTGAAGAACTCCAGGAAGTTGAGACGCAAGGGATGTACGAAAGCACCCAGGCAGCACATCGCCAGGTTGAGAGCGTGTCCTACCAGGAATATCAGGGCAAAAGCAATCCAGCCGAAACCGATACTTCCGTCTCCGACGGTCATTGCAGCGATGTCATTGAAAGCCTTTCCCAGCATGCCGCCGGCGAGACCAAGGGCATAAAGCCTCAGGTAACTGAGGACATCTCCCAGGAGTCCGGTAGCGGTGTTGTAAGTCTCCCACAGTCCGGGAGCGATGTTCTTCAAGGGGTTGCGGTGAATATCACTCAAAAGGAATATTCCGATGGCGGATATCACTCCAAGTGCGATTATTATCCATTTGGTGACGGTGGAGCTGAGCACTCCTGTAAGGGATACTCCTCCCACTATGACTCCTCCAACTATCAGCAAGGTCCATCCCCATGTTCCAAGTGAATTGAGGAAGCCTCTTTTCTTGGTAGCATAGATTGCTTTCAGGATGAATGCAAGGGACAGGTGCAGGATACCGATGAGAACCGATAACACCATGTTGGCGTCAAACCCTGCTATGTTTCCGGTTACCATGCACTTCTTCAGCCATCCAGGGATCCAGGAAACCTGGGAGATATCATAGCCGAAGAATGTATGCATAACTATGCCTATCACGAAAGTTCCCACACCCAGGGTTGAAACCAACGGGGCGATGTCCCTCATTCCTTTGGAACGTCTCAGGAAAAGTCCTATGACGATCAGCGCTAAGCCGTACCCGGCATCACCCATGCACATTGCAAAGAAAAGAAGGAAGAATACGGACAGGTAAGGGGTGGGGTCGAACTCGTCATAGTCTGGACGACCGTACATGTCAGTCAGGACTGTGAACATCCTCGTGAACCAGTTACCTTTCAGTTTGATTGGAGGATTGTCTTCCTTGACGGCCTCTTCCTTAAGGTAGATCACGTCGTCCATCGAGTCGAATGCCTTGCAAAGCCGTTCTTCTTCTCCTGCAGGTGCGAATCCCTCGAAGGTTGTGATATGGTCTTCAGCAGCCTTCCCTGCACCGGCCTTTGCCAGGTAGCGTTGAAGGGAGGCATGTTTCTTGTCCTGCCTGTCCTTGAGTTGAGGGATGTAGTCCTGAAGGGTGTAAAGCAACCCCTTGCAGGCTATGAGTTCACCCTCGCTGTCCGCAAGGAGGCATTCAACTGCCCTGCAGTCGTTTTGAGGTCTGGGAATATCCCCTATGGGGAATGAATATGACGGATCGTCCGAGACTGTCACGAACCAGACATGATGCCCATCGTCAGCAATCTCCTGAAGGGCATATTCCATGGACCATGAAGGGTCGTATGATTTCTTGGGAACCTTGTAGAATCGGATTTTCAAGCCTTGACTCTCAAGGTCGTCCAGTACTTCGGAGTCGAAACTGCCCCATACCCTTGTGTCTTCAATTTCCTTATAATAGGCATTTATGTCCGACTTGAGCTGCTTCTCCAATGTAGAGACCTTCTCAAATAATTCCAGGGGGTCATTGACCTCATAATCCCAGGAGGGCTTGAATTTGGTATTGTCAGGATCTGATCCAAATTCCAGAGCCTCAAGGGATGAGATGGCCTTCTTGCAATCCTCGCTTTCTTTGAGAAGCTTAGCGGACTTATCGTCAACCGGCTTTTCGGCACGGGTGATGTCCACCACTCCGAGATCCTCAAGCTTCCGGAGGAAACCCTCAGCTTCGCCGCTCAGTAGGACGAAGGAGTATTTTGTCATCTTGTCAATCATGGCTTATTCCCTCCTCCATTTCTTCTTCTGCGGCATGGCGCTCCTTTACGATCTTGGAAGAAGCCTTGCTCAGGTTCTCTTCGTCTTCCATGTAGCGTTTGATCTTACGTATCGCCTCCTGGTAGCCGGGAATCTGGACTTTTTCGTACAGGTTGACCTTCTGGGTGGTTTTCTTCCTCTGGAAATCCAGTATCCTGCGCTTTTCCTTATAGACCTCGGATTCAATACTCAATCTGGAAAGCTCTTTCAGGACAGTGATACCATCCATGTACCAGGCAGGTTTCACAAAGGTGTTGAACGGCGCAATCTCATAGGTAATCTCTCCGAGTTCAGGACACTTCACTCCGGCGACCTTCACGGTCTTCAGGTTTATGTCCCTGATGGTGACGATATCCGGCTCGAACTCGTTCCAGAGGGCGGAGATATGGTCGTACTTCCTCTCGGCTTCATCAAGCTCCTGGATGAGGCTCTCGCTCTTGTCCTTTGCCTTGCGTACCTCAAGCCTCAGGGCACTCTCCTTGTTCTGAAGTGTGGGGAGGGCGCTCTGACGCATCTTGAGCTGCTTCTGCAGGTTATTAAGCGCAGTCTTGTTGTATTGAAACTTGATAGCCATCTTTTCTTAGCGGCCTTTCCAGTATTTGTCTATGAGTGATTGCTTGATTCCAGTCTCTGCCTTGCTGAAATATTGTCCGAATAGTTCCCAGGCAGTGTCCAACATCTCGGTGATAGAGATGTTAACATCTATTGACAGGAGCCTTGTGGCATATTCCTTTGCATAGTCGAGACAGCGGTGGTCGTAGTCGGAGAGGTCGAAGCCGTTTTCCAACTTCGTCTTGGCATTCTGGGCATCTGCGTAAAGCCTGACTCCGGCATTCATGACCTGACTGTGGTCTTCGCGGGTCTTTTTGTTCTGCACCCTTTGCTTCAGCCTGGACAGGGAACGGAAGGGATCTATGATGACCTTGCCTGAATCAGAATCGGCGCGCAGGAACAACTGTCCTTCGGTAATGTAACCGGTGTTGTCAGGGATGGCATGGGTGATGTCTCCGTCATTGAGGGTGGTTACGGCGATGATCGTAATGGATCCGCCGGTCGGGAGCTGGACGGCTTTCTCGTAAATCTTTGCCAGATCGGAATATAGAGAGCCGGGCATGGAATCCTTTGAAGGAATCTGGTCCATTCGGTTCGACACAATCGACAGGGCGTCTGCATAGAGGGTCATGTCGGTGAGCAGGACCAGCACTTTCTCGTTTTTGTCCACAGCGAAGTATTCAGCGGCGGTCAGGGCCATGTCGGGCACCAGAAGCCGCTCGACGGGAGGATCCTCAGTGGTGTTGACGAAGCAGATGATCCTGTCCAGTGCGCCTGCATCCTCAAAAGCGTGACGGAAGAAGAGATAATCGTCGTTGGAAAGTCCCATGCCCCCGAGGATGATCTTGTCGACATCGGCCCTGAGGGCGACATCTGCCATGACCTGGTTATAAGGCTGGTCAGGATCGGCGAAGAATGGAATCTTCTGTCCGGAGACCAGGGTGTTGTTGAGGTCGATACCTGCAATTCCGGTAGGTATAAGTTCGGATGGCTGGCGTCTCTTGTAAGGGTTGACGGAAGGACCTCCGATCTCACGTTCCTCTCCCTCGATTTCCGGACCTCCGTCAATCGGATGACCGTAGGCGTTGAAGAAACGGCCTGAGAGTTGCTCGGAAACCTTAAGGGTCGGCGGTTCGCCGAGGAAGGTGACTTCGGCATCGGTAGGGATACCCTCAGTACCTGAGAACACCTGAAGGGTAACCAGGTCCCCCTTGGTCTTTACGACTTGGGAGAGCCTTCCTCCCACGTATGCAAGCTCATCGTTGGTAATACCCTTAGCCTTCAGGGAGACTGTCGCCTTGGTGATCGCTTCCAGACGGGTATATATTCTTTGGTATGCCTTAGTAGCCATAGTCTTCTGTGAATTTGTGGATCTTGTCAGCATATTCCTCGAAGGCCTCGCTGTGGAACTTTGTGTAGTTCATCTGGCGCAGGTCATTGATCAGTTCCTTGAAGAAGTCGCGGCATTTCTCGAAGTCATCGAACTGGTATTCGATATTGCAGAGCTTGATCACCAGGTCCAGCATGTATTTCTGCCTTTCCATTGGACAGAGGGCATCTGTCTCGTCGAAGGCATCCTGCTGGAGGAACACGAAATCGATCAGTTCGGATTTCCAGAAACTGACGTGGTAGCCGATAGGGACTCCGTCGTCACCGAGGATGTTGATCTGGTCGTAGGCCTCGCGTCCGCGCCTGATCAGGTTTTTGGCGTGAAGGACCATATTCACCCATCCTTTCTCGACAGTTTCTTCGAGATAGGAAATAATCTCAGGGTAATCAAGGTACTTGGAATAGGATTCTATGGGGTTGACGGCAGGGTACCTCTTCTGGTCAGCCCTGTTCTGTTCCAGACCGTAGAAGCACCTTGCAGCCTTCTTGGTCGATTCGGTGACGGGCTCCTTGAGGTTTCCTCCGGCGGGGGAGACAGTCCCTATGAAGGTTACGGCACCTGTCTTACCGTTGTTGAGGACGACCATACCGGCCCTTGAGTAGAAATTCGAAATGATGGCGCTGAGGTCCACAGGAAAGGCATCGGCACCGGGAAGCTCCTCCATTCGGTTGGACATCTCCCTCAGGGCCTGTGCCCAACGGGAAGTGGAATCAGCCAGGAGAAGGCACTTGAGGCCCATTGCCCTGTAGTACTCGCAGATGGTCATCGCGGTGTAAACCGAAGCCTCACGGGCGGCGACTGGCATGTTGGAAGTATTACAAATAATGGTAGTACGCTCCATCAGGTGACGTCCCGTATGGGGGTCGATCAATTCGGGGAATTCCGTGAATATCTCAACGACCTCATTGGCACGCTCTCCGCAGGCAGCCATCACGATCACGTCAGCCTCTCCCTGCTTGGCTATAGCGTGCTGGAGCACCGTTTTGCCGCAACCGAAAGGACCTGGGATGAAACCGGTACCGCCTTCAGCGATTGGATTGAAGGTGTCGATACAACGTACTCCGGTTTCCATGAT
Source organism: uncultured Bacteroidales bacterium (assembly GCA_946184255.1). Taxonomy (GTDB): domain Bacteria; phylum Bacteroidota; class Bacteroidia; order Bacteroidales; family UBA932; genus Cryptobacteroides. The sequence continues at coordinate 2,572 of CAMHFA010000002.1, read as the reverse complement.
CCTCTGTGGACGGGGCTTCTCCTTATATGCTTTCACGGCCACCTTTACCGGCCATTTCTGAGTCATGTTCACCGAAACATCTTCCCCGGCCTCGTTGGTCAGGACGGCTATTTCCGTGTCGATGTTGTAGCTGCCTTCAGGGATGATCCTCTTGACGGTGTACTCTCCTTTGAAAGAGAAGGGCACCATTATCTTGTGGGGAAGCCAGCCTTCCTTAACCTCACCGAGCCAGTCTGCGGCAATCACCTTGTCTCCAGGTTTGGCAATCGGGGTGAATTCCCAAAGCTTCTTGTGGTCCAGGGGATCGGTGTATTCACCTCTCCTGAGGAACACGGAATCCATAGTGGCAAGGTTGTTCTGGAGACCGTCATATACGCTTGACAGCAAGCCTGGGCCAAGGGTTACTTCCAGCATGCGGCCTTCGAATTCAACGGAGTCTCCGTTCTTCAAGCCCCGGGTGCTTTCAAACACTTGGACGGAAGCCTTGTCTCCGCTGACTTTTATGACCTCGGCCAACAGGGGAGTACCGTCCAGGGTTATGTAGCAGAGCTCATTCTCGGCCACCGGGCCGTCCACCTGGACAGTCACCAGATTGGAGACGATTCCGATTACTTTTCCTTTAGTCTTCATATACTGAACATTCATTATTCTTTAGGAGCGACGTACTTGATACTTTTGGCTGTATCATGAAGGCCCTCGACAAGTTGGATAAACATGTCGCGACCAGTCTCTTCATCGAGGGAAAACCACCTTTCTATGATGTGAAGCCTGGCCACGAATCCGAGTATGGCATCCATGTCGAAGTAGTTGAAGGTGGTGAGTTCGTTTATCTTGTCCCAGACCATGGAGTCGAGGCTTTTTTCCCTGGCAAGGAGGTCGGTACCGGACAGGATTCCATCCAGTTTCCCGGCTTCGGTGAATTCTCCGACAGGAATATCTATTGTGTCCATGGTCTCCGGCCTCCCCAAAGCCTTGTTGAGGAAACGGGCCTTGGCATTTCTGACATTCATGTCGAAGCGGAAGAACTCCCTGATGAATTGGTTGGGGTAGGCGAGCGCTTTTTCGTAAAACCCTTTGTTCAAGGAGGATTCTTCAAAACCGGACAGCAGGAAATCCAAGGTGTTTATGTCGGTATCTCCAAGTTGGGACTTGATCCATGAGACATAAGTCCCGAAGGAGGTTCCTTCTCCGAACTTCCAGTCAATCGCCAGGGCAGGCAGGCTTGAGACTATGTACTCGTAGTTTCCCATTATTCTCCGAAGAGGATCTTGCGTGTCGCAGGCCTGATGTATTCTCCGATCAAGTTCCTGAACGACTCGTCAGTCAGGCTGATGAAATAGGATCCATCCTTGGGCCCTATCGTAAAACCTCCGGAGATGTTCTTTGAAAATGAGGCGGATACTTCTTTCCCAAGAGCCTTGGCGAGTTCACCGCTGATGAATGGTTCCAGTTCATTCTTGAGACTCTCAGGAAGGACGAGGTCGAGATCGACAGACTCTTCAGCATTGAACTTGCGGGCTACCGCCAGTATGATTTCCTTAACGAAATCGGGTGAAGAAAGTGCAGAAGAGGTCTGTTTGCCGACAAGGCCTTCGACCATCAGGTTTTCGATAGTATTCCTGGTGGCTTGCAGGCTCTGCATCGATGCCATTTTGACATCGCCTTCCACTTTTGTGCGAAAATCTGCAGCATCCTTTTCAGCCTGCTTGATGATCTCTTCGGCTTTGACACGTGCTGCCTCGATGATCTCGGCAGCCTTTTCCTCAGCTTTGGCAAGCAGCGCCTCGCCTTCTTCCTTTCCCTTGGACAAACCTTCCCTATAGAGTTTGTCCGTCAGTTCCTGGAGTTTGTTTTCCATATAATGTTGTTATTAATTACGTGAATAAGAGTCTATTGATTATCCCAGGAAGCCGAGGAGTATACCAGCAGCCACTGCAGAGCCAATGACACCGGCGACGTTGGGACCCATAGCATGCATCAGGAGATGGTTGTTGGGATCGAACTCGCGTCCCACTACCTCTGAAACACGGGCACTGTCCGGAACTGCAGACACTCCGGAGTTGCCGATGAGTGGATTGATCTTCCGGTCACCCTTGAGGAAGAGGTTCCAGAACTTGACGAAAAGCACTCCGACAGTCGTCGCGATCACGAATGACAGAAGTCCCAGGAGGAATATCTTCAATGAGTTTCCGGTGAGGAACTTGTCTGCCTGGGTGGAGGCACCGACAGTAAGTCCGATCAAAGTGGTAACCACGTCGATGAGCGGACCACGGGCAGTCTCAGCAAGCCTGCGGGTTACACCACTCTCCTTGAGGAGGTTACCGAAGAAGAGCATTCCCAGCAGAGGAAGACCTGAGGGCACTATGAAAGCGGTAAGGAGGAAACCTACTATTGGGAAGACTATCTTCTCCCTCTGGCTGACGACCCTGGGGGCCGGCATCCTGATGAGGCGTTCCTTCTTGGTGGTGAGGGCAAGCATGATCGGCCTTTGGATAACGGGGACAAGGGCCATGTAGGAATATGCACTCACGGCGATCGCTCCCATGAGCTCAGGGGCAAGTTTGGAGGACAG
>CAMHFA010000001.1 GCA_946184255.1 uncultured Bacteroidales bacterium | reverse complement strand
CTATGAGGTCCGCATGCAGAGGTGGATGGCAGGCTTCCTGACCGACTCCATCGAGGCCTGGTCCGACTGGAGGAGGACCAATACTCCTGCCATGAAACTCACTGAGTATCAGACAGAGAGCAATGGTGGACACACTGTCCTTCCTTACCGTCATACCTTCGAGTCAACCGACATCGACCGTAACCCTGAGGAGTACAAGAAGGCTATCGACGCCTACTGCGGTGGCAGGGACGAGCGTTGGGACAGAGTCTGGTGGGATGTCGCTCCTAACGAGTAATCTGCATTTCACCTAGATTGCAACATCAAGAACCCCGAAAGTGAATGTCTCTTTCGGGGTTCATTGTATATTCTTAATCAAAAGCACAGGGTAACCTTGGAAAAAGGCGACGATAAAAAAAAGATGCTCAGTTCGCCGTGACCGGAATAATGGGGACCGGTACACGATATATACATAAATTTCCACGTGCCGCTACTTCATGCAAGGCACCCTTCAGCAAAGAAAGAATATCGCGTCAACAGTATTGTCAAAGACCAATACTATATATGGAGGTATTAGTAGTGTTATTCTTCCAAAATACGGTTTTGCTCGGCAACGGAAGCCTCATGGATGGCATTGAAGACATCCGTGATGAACTTTTCGGAAAGGCCGTAGGTCTTGCCCTTCGAGATCATGTCTGAAAGGACTTCCTCCCAACGTTCAGCCTGGATAATGGCAATGTTATGAGCCTTCTTGAACTGTCCCATCTTTCTGGACACCTCCATCCTGGAACCAAGGGAAATCAGAAGGTTCTCGTCAATGACGTCTATCCTTGCACGAAGCTGCTCGATGTTCTCATTATATTCCCTGTCGTTGGTACGTTTCTGTCTGACAATCAAGCTCTCCAACAAGGTCTTCAAGTCTGATGGAACCAATTGCTGGGAAGCATCGCTCAAGGCACAGGAAGGATCACAATGGGATTCTACCATCAGGCCGTCAAGGCCAAGGTCCATAGCCCTCTGGGACAGTTCCTTAAGATATTGGCGTGATCCACCCATGTGGCTTGGATCGGCGAAGAACGGAATCTGTGGATAACGGGTACGGAGTTCCACCGCTATCTGCCAACCGGGGAGGTTGCGGTAAGGAATCTTCTGGGTTGTGGAAAACCCTCTGTGGATGACACCTAGCTTCCTGACACCTGCCCTATTGAGCCTTTCGAGCGCACCGACCCAGAGATCCAGGTCAGGATTGACAGGATTCTTGACAAGTACCGGTATATCTGTGTCATGAAGTGCATCTGCAATTTCCTGGACCATGAAAGGATTCGCGGTTGTGCGGGCTCCTATCCAGACCATGTCGATTCCATATTTCATGCACTCATAGACATGCTTCTCGTTGGCAACTTCAGTGCATACCTTCATCCCGAATTCCCTCTGTACCTTCTGCAGCCACTTGAGGCCGGGCACTCCGGCTCCTTCAAAACAGCCCGGATGGGTACGGGGTTTCCATATTCCGGCACGGAATACATGGATTCCGAATTCATGCAGCCCTTTCGCCGTCATCATCACCTGCAGCTCCGACTCGGCGCTGCACGGACCGGCAATGACGATAGGAGGTATGCTCTCGTCAAAAAATCCCCACTCGGAGACAGGTATGGTGTCAAGGGTTCTGTCCATTGTTATCTAAGTATCTTCTTTATCTTGTTTGCTTCATGAATGAGACCTTCAATGCGCTCTTCATCATAGGAGTCTATGGCATCGCGGAATTCCTTCATCTTTTCCAGATAGGTATCTATCACCTTGAGGACATTCTCCCTGTTCTGGGTAAGGATCGGGACCCACATGTCCGAAGAGCTCTTTGCCAGACGTACGGTCGAGGAAAAACCTCCGGAAGCCAGGTCGAAAATATGCTTTTCATCCTGTTCCTTATCAAGGACCGTCAGTGCAAGTGCGAATGATGTCACATGTGAAATGTGGGAGACATAGGCGGTGTGGACGTCGTGATTGTCAGCATTCATGTAGATGGGGCGCATGTTCAGCACTCCATACAAATCCTCAACTTTTTTGAGGGCCTGGGGGTCGGAATCTTCGGAATTGGCGAATATGCATGCCCTCCCGTCGAACAGGTTGGGCATCGCTGCCCACGGACCGGAGTACTCGGTACCAGCCATGGGATGGGTTGCCACGAACCTGCCGCGAAGGGGATGGTAGTGTACAGAACGGGTTATCTGGCTCTTGGTGGAACAGGTGTCAATCACTATCTTTCCACCAAAGCCATCTTCCATGAATATGTCAAGTACCCTGGGAAGCATCTTGACGGCAGTCCCGACAGGAACTGCTACCACTACGATGTCACTTCCCCTGACACAATCCTCGAAGGAGACGATCTCGTCTGCGAGGCCCATCCTGAGGGCAGCCTCTGAAGCGACCGGATCACTCTCGACACCGATCACCCTGTCAGCAAAGCCACGCCTCTTGAGGTCTATTGCCATCGAGCCTCCTATGAGGCCAAGTCCTATAATTCCGACAACCATTATTGATTACGTTTGAATTCCTCGATACGCTCGAGAGCGTCTTCAAGGACTGGAACGGGGGCACACAGTGAAATGCGCACATAATTCACCCCATTCTTTCCGAACACGAATCCGGGAGTGATGAAGACTCCTGTCGCATGGAGGATCTTCTCGGAAAGTGCTTCTCCAGGGGTCATCCCTTCGGGTCTTTCGATGGATTCAGGGTTAGGAATACGTCCCCAGAGGAAAAGTCCTGCTGAATCAGGATTATACTTGACTCCAAGCGAATCGAAGATCCGGCCAGCAGCCTGGCGGCGACGCCTGTACTCCGCATTCAGGGTTTCGAACCAATCAGGACCCTGCGCAAGAGCCTCAACGGCAGCGATCTGCATCGCCTTGAACATACCGGAATCCATCTGGCTCTTCACCTTCAGGATCTCATTCACCATGACCGGATCACCGGCTACCATTCCGACCCTCCAGCCGCTCATGTTGTGGGCCTTGCTGAGGGAATTCAGCTCGAGGCAGCACTCCCAAGAACCTTCGGCGGAAAAGATCGAGATCGGGTTGTCCGTCAGGATGAATGAATAGGGATTGTCATTGACCAAAAGGATATTATGCTTGAGAGCGAAATCCACAAGACGCTGATAAAGCTCAGGTGTGGCTTTGGCTCCCGTGGGCATGTTGGGATAATTGACCCACATCAACTTCGCCTTGGAGAGATCCATCTTTTCAAGCTCATCGAAATCGGGCAAGAATCCGTTCTCTTCCTTCAGATCGTACTTCTGTACCTGTCCACCGACAAGGTTGACCGTGGAAGAATAGGTCGGATAGCCGGGATCAGGGACAAGAACCACATCTCCTGGATTGACAAAGGCGAGGCTGATCAGGAGTATGCCCTCCTTGGAGCCGACGAGGGGCTGGATACCTCCGTTGGGATTGAGGGTCACACCGTAATAACGGGTGTACCAGTCTGCGAAAGCCTGGCGAAGGACAGGCAGACCCTTGTAATTCTGATACTTGTGGCTGTCAGTAGCCTGGGCTACCTTCTTCAGCGTGTCGATAGCTGCCTGAGGGGGCATCCCATCAGGGGCACCTATTCCAAGATTGACGAGGGGGCCTAACCCTTTGGCTGCCCTTTCTGCAGAAACTGCATCAAGGTCCTTCTGCTTGCGTGAGAAATAATACTCCTGGACACCTTTGGTCCTTTCAGCCGGTTGTATGCGCATAGTCCGTGTTTATATATTGAAAGATTTATATTCACCTAAGATAAAAAGATCCGCCATCAAAGGCCTGGCAGCCTTCAGGGCTTGCCGGTAACGGTTGTAGCCCGAAAACTTGATGTCGGCATAGAAGAAATACTGCCATTCCTTCCCCGGGATAGGCAACGACTGGATCCTAGTGAGATTCATGTCGTAGAATGAAAGCACTGTCAGGACCTGGGCCAGGGAACCCGGCTTATGAGGCAAAGTGAAGCAAAGGGATGCCTTGTCGGTTATACTCCTCGGGATACTTATCGAATCGTCGAGAATCAGGAACCTGGTAAAATTCTGCTTGTAGGTCTCGATCCCCCGTGCAAGGATCTCAAGCCCGTTCTCCTCGGCTGCAAGTTCCGAAGCGACTGCACCAACTCCCATAAGACCTTCGGAGGCGATATCTATCGCACTCTTGGCCGTGTCTTCCGACTCCACCATAGTAATCCATGGGCAATTCTTCTCGAAGAACCGGCGTGTCTGGTTGATGGCCATGTAATGGGTCCGGACTTCATGTATGTCCTCGATCTTCTGCCCAGGAATGGCCATGAGGTTCTGGTGGATAGGGATATAGATTTCGCCCTTGATCCTGTAGGGATTGGATCTCAGCAATTCAAAATTCGGAAGGAGACCTCCGGAAATGGTGTTCTCAATAGCCATGACCGCAGCCTCCGCACGTCCGTCTCCAAGAGCCTCGAACAAACTCTCGAAAGTCGGACACTCGACTATCGAAACCTCCTCCCCCCTTTGGGAGTAGAAGGCTCTCGCAGCCTGCTCATGGAAACATCCACGATATCCTTGGATTGCTATTTCCGGCATATGAACTGGGGAAGGAAGAAGCCGTGACAGTCAAAAAGCTAGACGGTCAGGATCTCCTTTTCCTTTGCCGAAACTAGGACATCGATAGCCTTGACCTTTGCGTCAGTAACCTTCTGGATCTCATCCTCTCCCTCTTTCTGTACATCCTCTGAGAACTCTCCTGCCTTCTGAGCCTTCTTCAAAGCCTCGACTCCTTCGCGGCGGACATTCCTGACAGCCACCTTTGCACTTTCACCGGCAGCCTTGGCCTTCTTGATCAGATCCTTGCGCCTCTCCTCCGTGAGCGGAGGTATGGGGCAGCGGATGATCTCACCATTGTTCTGGGGAGTGAAACCGAGGTTGGCGGCCATGATGGCCTTCTCGATCGCAGAGATCAGACTCCTTTCCCAAGGCTGGATGGTAATGGTCCTGGCATCAGGAACACTGACGGAAGCCACCTGGGAAACCGGCGTATCGGTCCCATAGTAGTTGACAGTCACATTATTGAGGATGGAAGGATTGGCCTTGCCCACCCTGTAAGTCTTGAGGTCTTCCTCAAGGAAACTGACGGTGTCACCCATCTTGGTTTCGACACCCTTCAGAATCTCTTTGGCTTTCTCTGTTAACATATTTCTAAAAATTACTTATGAACCAATGTACCGACTTTTTCTCCGTCAAGGATCTTCTTCAGGGCACCGGGAGCATCGATATCGAATACTATAATCGGCATGTTCCCGTCGTTGCACAGGGCGTAGGCCGTCTGGTCAAGTACCCTAAGTTCCTTTGCCATCGCTTCGGAGAACGTAATGTCCTCATATTTCACGGCATCGGGGACCTTTTTGGGGTCGGCGGTGTAGACGCCGTCAACTTTCGTGCCTTTCAGCATGACGTCCGCCCGGATCTCGAGAGCCCTGAGCGCTGCACCAGAATCCGTGGTAAAGAACGGATTGCCTGTGCCACCGGCGATAAGGGCGACTCCACCGTTCTCAAGTACCTTCACAGCATTGTCGCGGTTGTAATAACGGACAAAAGGTTCCATGGGAGTTGCTGTAAAGACCTCTGCATGGACTCCTTCATCTTCAATAAACTGGCTGAGAGCCAACGAGTTGATTACAGTCGCAAGCATACCCATACGGTCTCCTCCGACACGGTCGAAACCCTTATCGAGCCCCTGCAGGCCACGGAATATGTTACCACCTCCGTTGACGACTCCAATCTGGAGACCGGCCTTGGCGGCCTGGGCGATTTCCCTCGCATATTTTCTCAGATACTCCGGCTCCAACCCCTTTCCTTCGGGGCCGCCGAGAATCTCGCCACTGAGCTTAAGCAGAACTCTCTTGTACATTTGAACGAATTTTGCCAAAAATAGTGATTTTTGATCTAAACTGGAAGAATTCAATAAGTAAACGAACAGTCAAAATCCTTCCCGCCTGCTCCGATCCTGAAAGTGTGGACTTCACGTTTGGACGGTTTTACCGCCATCACATCGACGCATAGGTTGGTCTTATAGTCAAAGAAAGCATGTGTGGTACCGGGCAGCATCAGGTCTGGGACGACCCACCCATAGCCTTGCGAAATGAAATAATTGACCCCCTCTTCCCTTGTGTACATGTTGACATGGGCATCGCCTGTGAACATGCCAATCAATGTACCTTTCTTGGCAAAGGCAGAAAGGATGTCCATCACATGCCGGTTCCCGGCCAGGGCATCCTCTGTAGGAGTTGAGTTCGTCCACCTCCCGAGAGGATGGGGCATGTAATGCGCAAGGACCATTACCGGAAGGTCGACGGGAGTGCTGTCAAGCAGTCCCTGAAGCCAAGCCATCTGTTCGTCATCGAAGAGGTAGTAGGAACCGTTCTGCGTGCCGGTGCCCTGGCTGTTAAGGAATATGACCCTTATGCCCTTTCCGGGCACGTCGTACCAACCATAAGTCTTGCCGGGAGTCAGATGCAGGTTCTCCCCTGCCCTCTCCTGCCAAGGTTTCTGGAAAAAGCCGGCCAAGTCATCATCAGTGAAATACTTGCCTTCACCAGCATCCCAGTCATGGTTTCCGGGGGTATATAACCAGACTCCATCATACTTGTCCATCTGGGCCCTGGTGTTGTTGACGATCTCCATGGCATAGGCGGAACTCTCCGTGGCAGGGTACGCATTGAGACCGATGTCTCCGAAATTAACCATGAAGTCGGCTCCGAAAGCCTCTGCTGCAGTCACTGCATGTCCGATGTGCTTGTAAGTAAACCTGCCTGAAGTGTGGACGTCGGTTACTATTGGGAAACAAAGAACCGTGTCGTCTCCTTTCCATTCTGCAAACCTCGCATAAGCTTCATTGAGCTGAGGAAGGACGAAGTCGGTCTTGTCCGTAGCGAGGTCCTCATCCCTGAGCAGATGGTCATTGATCTCCCTCCAAGGTATGGTAGGGGTCATGTACAGGAAGTTTATAGACTGACCCTTGTCGCAGTCAAAATACTCAAGTCTAAGGTTATGCTTGCCCTTTGTAAGCCTCTTGGTGACTATCTTGGTGATCGGGCCGTGTGCCCCGTCGTTGTCATACAAGAGCTCGCCATCAACATACAACTTGGAGCCATCGTCAGTCGAAGCCTTGAAGGTATAGTCCTCTTCTTTCCTGACTTTCAAGGTGGTTTCCATCAGGAGTGCATAGTGGTTCAAGGTTTCGTCGATGTCCACCAGGTCGAAATTGCTCTTGACTCCTACAATGTCCGGATCTCCCAACTTGGAGAAATCTGGCAACTGCCTCTCAGGCCAGTCAAGATAGAGCTTGTATTTCACAACTGGATCCTTCTCTGTTGTACAGGCGGAAAGAATCAGTAAGGCCACAATAATAAAAAACCTGGTTTTCATATCAATTTGATTGATTCAATCAATAAATATAGTGAGAAATACCAGAAATCGGCGAAAAAATCTCCGTATATTAGTAGCATGAAGAGATTCTTTATCGGGGTTTCGATCCTCCTTTCCTTTTCCGCAGCCTTAGCTGCCCAGAATCCGATATTCCTATCCAGGGCTTACAATTCGGACCCGCAAGCCCGCGTCTGGACCGTTCCCGGAGAGTCATCCCCAAGACTATTCGTCTATGGTTCAAGCGATGATGACCCTTCTTACTATTGCTCCAGGCACTATGATGTCTTCTCCACCGAAGACATGATCCACTGGACAGGAGGAAGGTCTTTCAGTTCATCCGAAGTTCCCTACAACGACGAGATGCTTTATGCTCCTGACTGCATCGAGAAGGATGGAAAGTACTATCTGTTTTATTCACAGAGCGGAAGCGGTAGTGTGGAAGGCACGGCCGTAAGCGACAGTCCTTACGGTCCTTTTAGGGACGGAAGGCCACTTGAGGGAGCCGGACAGATCGATCCTTCGGTGTTCATCGACGATGACGGCCAGGCCTGGCTGTTCTGGGGACAGTTCAGTGCAAAGTGTGCCAGGCTCAACCCCGACATGAGGAGTATCGACCCATCTACGATAAAAGACGGAATTATAACTGAAAAAGAGCATCATTTCCACGAAGGTATCCAGGCTTTCAAGCACAATGGAACATATTACCTGGTCTTCGCCGACATCAGCAGGCGCGGGATGCCAACCTGCCTTGGATATGCCACCTCGGACAAGGTCACGGGGCCGTACAAGTACCGTGGGGTAATCATAGACAATTACGGTTGCGACCCTTCCGTTTGGAACAACCATGGTTCGGTGGTCCGCTTCAAGGATAGGTGGTATGTCTTCTACCACCGCTCCACCTGTGGGACGGTGACGATGAGGAACAGTTGCGCGGAGCCTATAGAGATCCTCCCTGACGGAACCATTCCGGAAGTTGAAATGACATCTACGGGAGCCGGCCTGCCCCTGGACCCGTATCTCCAGCTTGGAAAGGATCCGGTTGCCGGAAGGGCCTGCCTTCTTCACGGGCATGTAAGGATTGACAGGAACAGCCATCTGGACGGGATACGGGACAACGACATGGCGGCATGGAAGGATTTCGATTTCAAGCAGGCACCCGGAAAGATGCTTATCTCTGTCTGCCCCAAGGCCGGAGGGACGATAGACGTGTACTCTGAATATTTATACGGCCACACGCTGGCATCTTTCGAGATCCCCCCGGGAGACGGGAAATCATTCATAACCCTTGAGGCAAAGGTCGAGGAAGACCTCACAGGTGTCCTGCCTATCAGGATGCGCTTTCAGGGTGAAACTGACAAGGACCTTTTCGTCCTCGGAGGATTCAGTTTTTCGAAATAATAGTCAATGAATATGAAAAAAATAGTCCTTATCCTTTTGGCAGTTGCATGGGTTGCAACTTTCCCTTCCGGAGCACAGGAAGTGAATTACGACGAAAGCAAGGTCGGACCTTACGTGTTGGAAGACCCTCTGGTCTTTGCAAACGGCAAGAAGGTCAGGTCAAAGGCAGACTGGCAGCTCAGGCGTTCAGAAATCCTGGACATTTTCCAGAGCGAGATGTACGGGCGCATGCCCGGAAAACCAGAAGCCCTTGTCCTCGAGACTATTGAAGAAGGTAAGACCATGGCAGGAACCGCCCTGCGCCGTCAGGTGAGGATGTGGTTCAAAGCGGACAAGAGCGGCCCTTCTGTGGATTGGCTCATCATCACTCCGGCACGTGCGAAAGGGCCGGTTCCCACTGTAATCCTGCTCAATTACGAAGGGAACCACACTGTCCTGCCGGATCCTGAGATTATCGTTCCGGATGCATGGATGAGGGCTAAATATGGTTTCAAGGCGGACCCGAATGCTCGTGGAATACTTTCTGATCCAAGTTCTATAACAAGGCTCCCTGCCGATCTGCTGGTAGCCAGGGGTTATGCCCTTGTCACCGCCTGTTACGCCGAGCTCTCCCCGGACCCAGAGTCGGGAGACAAAGGACCGGACGGAAGGCCCCTGCAGGAGGAATTCGCCTACACTCGCCTGTTCTCTCTCTGGGGGGACAGGGATCCTTCAAGGACAGACAATACCACGGCCCTTGCGGCATGGGGTTGGGGCCTGATGAGGGGAATGGACATGATAGAAAGGGACCCTGCCCTTGACGAAGGGAAGGTTCTTCTGACAGGATATTCAAGACTGGGCAAGGCAGCTCTCGTAGCCGGGGCGTTCGACGAAAGATTCCCCGTCGTGGTGCCGAACCAGACCGGAGGCGGAGGCGTCCCCCTTGCTAAACGGAACTTCGGGGAAACCATCACTACCGAAATGAGGAGTTTCACCCACTGGTACTGCAAGGCATATTCCCGCTATGCCGGTCATGAGGACATCATGCCCTTCGACCAGCATCTCTTCCTGACCTGCATTGCCCCCAGGGCTCTCCTGGTGGAAGGTTTTGACCAACCATGGTTTGACACAAAGGGTGAATTCCTTTCAGTCCAGGCCGCCAGTCCCGTATGGGAATTCCTTGGGAAACCAGGCCTTCCCAAGGTTTCATGGCCTGATGACTATGACACAAAAGCCATAGGTCCGGTCCTCGGATATGTCCGAAGGGACCTGGACCATGGCATTTCAATGATAGACTGGGTCTGGATGCTCGATTTTGCCGATAGGCAGTTCGGGCTATAAGCCCTTGAACGGACGGAAAGGTTTCCCTCCCGCTATTATTTCCTGCTTGGCCTCGTCGAAAGTGACCTTTTCTCCGGTCCTCGCCGCGGCATTGGCCATCATTGTGGCAATAGAATGGTTGTAACCAGCCTGGACTGGAGCATTGGTCTCCTTGCGGCTCAGGACACATTCCATCCAGTTACGCATGTGAAGACTGGTCATGGGATCACCTCCCATGTTAGCTGCAGTGTCAACCTTTACCGAAGGAAGCTTGAAGGTCTCGAGAAGATTGGCCTCCATGCCCATGTCGGCAGCATCGTTTGCGGAGAGTCCGCCGGCCGATGTCACCTCGTTGGTGTCGAGATTCAGGGTACCTCCGTTGGAGAAATAGAGTTCCTTGACTCCGCCCGCAGAGTTGGTGAAACGGGAAGTATAAAGGACCTGGAAGCCCTCGTCACTCCCCTCCGGACCATAATCCATGACAGCAGTCATGGTGTCGAAATTGCGCCTTCCGTCCCTCCAGAGATAGATACCTCCGTTGGCAGCTACGCTACGAGGATGGTTAAGCCCGGTGAACCAGTGGACAGTGTCGATCTGATGGGACATCCACTGCCCGGGAATACCTGAGGAGTAAGGCCAGAAGAGTCTGTATTCCAAATACTTCCTGGGATCCCACGGTTCATAGGGACGGTTGCACAGGAAGCGCTTCCAGTCGGTGTCTTCTTCGCGGCATTCTGCCACAAGGGCAGGACGGCGCCAACGTCCGGGCTGGTTGACATTCCAAGTCATCTCCACCATTGTGATCGGACCGAACTTACCGGAACGGATATATTCATAAGCCGCCTGGTAATTGGGCGCCGAACGGCGCTGGGAACCGATCTGGATGATCCTGTTGGACGCCTTTGCGATCTTGAGTGCACGACGGGCGTCTTCCATCGTTTCCGCGAAGGGCTTCTCGCAATAGGCGTCGCAACCGGCCTCCACGGCCTCAACCAGATGGGTGGCATGCTGGAAGTCTGCGGTAGAGATGATGACAGCGTCACATATTCCAGCAGCGTAGAGTTCCTCATTGTTGCGGAAGAGTTTCACATCCATGCCATACTTGCTCTTGAAGAACTGTGCAGCTTCCTCGCGACGGCGTTTCCAGATGTCGGAAACGGCGACGATCTCGAAGCCGAGTTCCTTAGCATGGTTCATGAACGAAGGGATGAGCGAACCGCGGCAACGGTCCGAGAATCCCACGATTCCGACCTTTACGATGTCGTTGGCATTCTTTGCCCTTGCATAAATCTTGGAATCAAGGGCCAGGCCACCCAGCATCAGGCCTCCGGTGCCGATCAGGCTGGTCTTGATGAATTCCCTCCTTGTCTGCATAAGTAATTGGTTTTTAGTGTTTATTTTACTGAATTAATCTGCTCTTTCATTGTCTTCACTGCTACCGGAAGTTGGGACTCGACGTCTTTCCAACCGCACTCGATGGAGATACGTCCAGTGTAATGGATCTCCTTCAGGGCCTTGTAGTAAGGAGTGAAATCGTCTCCTTTCGCTCCGGGCGGCGTCCTTTCCTCCTTTTCGGCAATATGGCAGTGGACCAGTTTGTCGGCATTCTCTATTATCGATTCAGGAGCCTCTCCGACCCTGGCCATATGGAAGAAGTCGGCGATGACACAGATGTTGGGGCTGCCTGCCTGTCTGGCAATGGCGGCACCTTCGCTGACAGTATTGATGAAATTGGTCTCAGAATGCTGGAGAGGTTCAATCGCCACGACGACCCCATACTTCTCGGCGGTGGGAGCTATTCCTTTCAACAGGGCAAGGAATTGTTTTTCAGCCTCTTCCCTAGAGAAACCTTCAGGGATTGAACGCGAACCGCTACTCCCGAGGACCAGAACCTTTATCCCAATCTCGGCGGCCCTCCTTATTGCCGTCTCTGAATATTTGATCGCACGTTCGGTCTCAGCCTGAGGTCCGACCACCTTGATGGAGCCGGGGAAATAACCGTTGGCGGAATAGACGGGAAGGGATCCGGCCAGAGCTTCACGATTTGCAGTGAAAACCGAATCATCGCTCTCAGGGCAAAGGAAAGAACTGACGTTTGCCTCGAGATAGTCAAGGCCGCATTTCTGGGCGGCTTCGGCCCAGCCGGTTCCACATATGCCGATGTGTTCGTCAAGGCTGAAAACATATTTTTCTCCGCAAGCCTGAACAAGGCATAATGCCGTGGCCAAGAATAAGAAGGCAAAAGTATTTCGCATGGGTCAGAACAACTTTGGAATATTACAAATATAACACAAAAAACAAAAATTCGTACCTTTGGTCTATGATGTCCAAAAAGAGACTCCTCGCCCGATTGAGGGCTTTCACAATCTGGCAGAAGCTCGGCTTCATGCCATGGTCGAAACGCAAATCAAAATCCCGTAAAGGGGACTTTTATAAAGGGGCTTTCGACAGCATCCCCTTCCTTAACGATGATGCCAAGCGTACTTTCGTCCATCTGCTGTTTCGCCCGGGCTACATGATAAGGGATTACATCAATGGCCAGCATGAACGATATCTTGCTCCTTTGACTTCCCTGATCATCTTCTATGCTTTCTTCGCCCTTGTCTCATCGATAGTCAATCCGGATTTTTCAAAGTACAATAAAACATCAGGGAATCTTGGTAATGAAACCACTATAGAAAAGACAATTGAAGACTCGGATGAAGACTCAGAACCGGTTGAACCCTCCGACTCACTGGGGACCAGCAAGCCCGAAGTGGTAGTGAGAAAAGTTATAAAAGTGGCGGATTTCTATAAGCTGCTGAGATTGGACAAGCACCCGGAACTGGTGGACAGCCCCGCCAAAGCCTCGCTGGCTGCATTAGAGAGTTCCATGAGAAGCCAGGGAGTCCACTTGTTCCTGACAAATTTCCTGTTCCTGTGGTTCGCAATGTGCCTTGCCTTGAGAAAAAAGGGAATGGGGATATCCGCCTGTGCAGCCGCTGCAGCCTATGTCCTTTGCCAGTTCTGCTTCTTCATGTTTTTCTCCCTGTTCTTTTCAGGGGATAAAGGAGAAATCGGTGTCGGACTGATGGGACTTCTGCTGATGTTGGACTACTGCCAGTTGTTCGACATGAACTGGAAGAAGAGTCTGAGGCTCACGATAAAGACCGGACTCTGCTACCTCCTCGCGGCAACAGTCCTGCTGATCCTTTCCGCTGGCATCATCTATCTTGCCGTCTCGGTGACCTGATTTCCATTCTGTGCGTAGTGAGTTCAGGGAGTCTGAGGCACAGAAAAAGCACCGCAGGCTGCGGTGCTTTTTCTGTGCCCAAAGCCGGGCTCGAACCGGCACGTCTTTGAAGGACATTGGATTTTGAGTCCAACGCGTCTACCAATTCCGCCATTCGGGCATGGAAAACGTGGGATTGCAAAGATATTCACTTTCCTTCAAAAAGCAAAAAATTGACAGAAATTCTACTTATATTTGTGAGATAGAAAGCATAATTAGAATAATCCTAAAAAACGAATAACATGAGACTAGAAGGAAGACGCGAAAGCACCAATGTCGAAGACCGCAGAGGAATGAGCGGTGGAGCAATAGCCGGTGGCATCGGCGGTGGCGCTCTGATCATCGCACTGATTGTCATGCTTCTTGGAGGTGACCCCACAGCAGTACTCCAGAATGCCGGAACCCAGACAATCCCCCAGAACTCAGAAGTCACATTCAGCCCTGAGGAACAGGAACTGGCATCCTTCGCCAAGAAGATCCTTGCCGGAACAGAGGATGTCTGGACAGCCCAGTTCGCCAAGTATGGCTACCAGTATCAGCCTCCCAAGATGGTTCTCTATACCGGAGTGACTTCCTCAGGTTGCGGAACTGCCAATTCCCAGGTTGGTCCTTTCTACTGCTCGGCAGACCAAACCGTTTACATCGACCTCAGCTTCTTCACCAACATGAAGCAGCAGATCGGTGCTGACGGAGACCTTGCTTATGCGTATGTTATCGCACATGAGGTCGGCCACCATGTCCAGTACCTTCTCGGAACCCTGGACAAGGCCCATCAGATCATGAACAGGTCCAGCAAGACAATTGCCAACCAGTACAGCGTGAGGCTTGAACTCCAGGCTGACTACTACGCCGGAGTCTGGGCCAACAATGACAACGCAAGGTACCGTTCCCTCGAGGCCGGAGACATCGAAAAGGCTCTCAACTGCGCCGCCAAGATCGGTGACGACTACCTCCAGAAGAAATCACAGGGATATGTCGTCTCGGATTCCTTCACACACGGTACGGCACAGCAGCGCTACAACTGGCTGAAGAAAGGAATGACCTACGGTGACATCGAACACGGAGACTCCTTCTCCCCCGACTACAACAGACTTTAGGAAATGAGGCATTTCTCTTTACCAAAGGACGGCGGCCTGATCGAGGAAAAACTCCCGAGAGGCATCCTCCATTCCCACGAAAGGATCACCACCGAAATTTTCGATGACGCTTTAACCGGCAGCGAAAAAGTAGGGGAAATCGTCATTAAGGCCATCCGTGACCATGAAAAGACTTCTCATTCCAAGCCATTCAAGCTTGGACTCACTACCGGTGTGACCCCAGAGACACTTTACAGGTGGCTGGCTTCAAAGTACCAGGAAGGAGCAGTCTCTTTTTCCAACGTGGAAGTGTTCTCCATCGATGAATATTATCCCTGCAGCAAGGATTCGGCACAAAGCCGCAACAACAGGCTTCACAGGGAATTCCTCGACCTTGTTGACATCCGTCCTGAGAACATCCACATTCCTGACGGCACAGTCCCCCAGGAAAAGGTGTCCGACTACTGTATAGAGTTCGACAAGATTGCCCGTGGATTAGACCTTCTGGTAATCGGTGTCGGAGAAGGCGGACAGGTCGGATTCAACGATGCAGGTGCATCGGAGAAGAGTTCCACCCGTACCGTCCCCCTTTCCTACCAGTCAAGGAAGATCCAGGCCAGGAATTTCAATGGCGACATCTCAGTGACTCCCAAGTCCGCTATCACAGTGGGCATCGGTACCATGATGAGCGCCAAGAGGATAATCCTCATGGCCTGGGGTGAGGACAAGGCAGGGATAGTAAGCAGGATAGTCGAAAAAGAAATAGATCCTTCATGCCCGGCATCTTTCCTCCAAAAGCATGACAACATCTCGTTCTATACAGATGAGATGTCCGCCTCAATGCTGACCAGGAAGGTTGCTCCCTGGCTCGTGGGTCCATGCCAGTGGACACCGAAACTTGTAAGGAAGGCAGTGGCATGGCTTTGCGAAACGGTTGGAAAGCCAATCCTGAAGTTGACCCAGAAGGACTACCTGGAGAATTCCCTTGGAGAGCTCCTTGACCTTTACGGACCTTATGACAAAGTCAACATAGACGTTTTCAATGAGTTCCAGCACACCATAACAGGCTGGCCCGGAGGAAAACCCAATTCAGACGACACTACAAGGCCCGTAAAGTCCACCCCGTTCCCCAAGAAGGTACTGATCTTCTCTCCCCATCCCGACGATGATGTCATCTCGATGGGTGGCACATTCATCCGCCTTGTCCACCAGGGGCATGACGTCCATGTGGCCTATGAGACTTCAGGAGACCTCGCCGTCCACGACGATGTGGTCCTCCAGCATATGGATGCAGCTAGCCAACTCGGATTCGGCGAAAGGTTTGACGAAGTGAAATACATCATCAACACCAAGAAGCCAGGTGAACCCGAGCCCAAGGAACTGCTTGCCCTCAAGGCTGCAATCCGCAGGAGTGAGGCTCGCGGGGCAGTCAGGAGTTTCGGACTGGATGCAGAAACGAATGTCCACTTCCTCAACCTGCCTTTCTACGAATCAGGAGGAGTAACCAAACTTCCCGCCACGCAGACTGACCTCAATATCATAAAGGACCTGATCTACAGTCTGAGACCTGACCAGATCTACATGGCAGGCGACCTCGCAGATCCTCACGGGACACACAGGGTTTGTACTGAAGCAGCCCTTGAGGCCATCGAGCAATTGAAAGAAGAAGGTAACGACTGGCTTGAAAACACTACCATCTGGCTCTACAGGGGTGCATGGATGGAGTGGGAGCTCTGGAGGGTTGACATGGCGGTACCGCTAAGTCCTGACGAGTTGATTGAGAAACGTCATGCCATATTCCGTCATCTCTCCCAGAAAGACATCGTTCCTTTCCCCGGTGACGATCCTAGGGAGTTCTGGCAGAGGGCCGAAGAGAGGACACAGAACACCGCCAAATTGTACGACAACCTAGGAATGGCTGAATATCAGGCCATCGAAGTATTTTTAAGACTAAAATAAACGGAGATCATGAGAGTTATTATCAGAGATTCGAAGAAGGAGGCCTCCATCTGGGCGGCCCATTATATCGCAAATGCAATCAAGGCCAAGGCAGAAGTCACCGATGCCCCTTTCGTCCTGGGACTTCCGACCGGATCCACCCCTATGGACACCTATGCTGAGCTGGCCAAGATGTGCGAGGCGGGAGAAGTTTCGTTCAAGAATGTGATAACCTTCAATATGGATGAATATGTCGGGATTCCTGAGAAGCATCCTGAAAGCTATCACAGCTTCATGTACAGGAACCTGTTCGACAAGATCGACATCCCTGCCGGCAACATCCACATCCTCAACGGAAACGCCCCTGACCTTGACAAAGAGTGCGAAGACTATGAGATGGCTATCCTCGATGCCGGCGGAATCGACCTCTTCCTCGGAGGAGTCGGCGAAGACGGCCACCTTGCCTTCAACGAACCCTTCTCATCCCTCAATTCCAGGACAAGGGTGGTCACCCTTACACAGGACACCATCGAAGTCAATTCCCGCTTCTTCGGAGGAGACACCAGCCAGGTTCCGAAGAGAGCCATGACAGTGGGTGTGGAAACAGTCTGCAGTGCAAACGAAGTCCTGATCCTTGCATTCGGAAGCAAGAAGGCAAGGGTTGTCGCCCAGGCAGTGGAAGGACCTGTATCACACTACGTGACCCTCTCCGCCCTTCAGCTCCATGAAAATGGGATCGTTGTCCTTGACGAACCTGCCGCTGGAGAACTGAAAGTCAATTCCTACCGATATTTCAAAGCAGTTGAAAAAACAGAAAACGAATAACAAATTAATCCCGTCATGAAAACCAAACTTATTTTCGCGAGCCTGCTGCTTCTTGCAACAGTCAGCCTCTTCGCCCAGGAAGAAGGCAGCAAGAGATATGGATTCAAGTCAGCTACGGTAAAGTACAACACTTCCGTAATGGGACAGAACGTAGAATCCACCACCTACATTGACAACTACGGAGCCCTTGAATGCCAGAAGACCAAGATGAGTGTCCCTGGAATGGGTGATGTCGAATCCGCAGTTATCACCAAAGAAGGCAAGATGTGGTCCGTCAATTATGCCCTCAAGTCTGTCCAGGAAGTCAACACTGAGCAGCCCAACTTCAACGACCTTTCCGAAGATGCTATAAAGAAATACAAGATCAAGGAAGTCGGAAAAGAGAAATTCCTGGATAAAGACTGCACGGTTTACACCATGGAAAATGAAGCCCAGGGGATGAAGGCACAGATCAAGGTCTGGGTTTATAAGGGACTCGGACTCAAGCAGGAGAGCGACATAGCAGGAATGAAGATATTGGCTACGGCAAAAGAATTCAATGAAGGAGCAACCATCCTGCCTCAGGTCTTTGAAGTTCCCAATTTCTAATCCGGGGACATGAACAGACTGCTGCTCTGCATTGCGCTCCTGTCAGTTTCTTTAACCGGAACCCTTGCCCAGAACAAGGGTTCCGTGGATTATCAGGACCTGTACTCTCCGAAGATCGCCACTGTCTCCCCGGAAAACGATGGAACGCTTGAGCGGTTCCATGGAAGACTGATGTTCAACGAAAGCAACAGGTTCCTGTCTTCCGCCGATGTGTCCAACTCTTTCTGGAAGAAATACTATGGCGCCCAGAGTCTTCAGACCTGGGGACGATACCTGTGGTCGCTCGGCCTTTCGTATGTTGCCAGCGACCTTGTCTTCAATCTGATTTACGACCAGGCAGGCAATCTCATCAAAGATCCTTCTTTTATAGTAGGAGGAGCTTTAGCCCTAATCGGAGGGGCAATGGATTTCGGCGGCTGGGTAAAGCTCGGAAACCTGGCGAAGACCTATAATTCCGATCCCTCTGTCAGGAGGGAATATTCCTTAAACCTCGGGCCCACAAGGTCCGGTGGCTTCGGACTGACATTGGACTTCTAGAACAATCATCCATAACAAGAAATGAAGAACTACCGCATCTTTGTTGAAAAGTACCCTGAGTTCCAGGTAGAAGCAAACAGCCTTCTTCAGGAACTCAATGAGAACCTTCAGCTCAATCTCAAGACCCTTCGTCTGGTCAACGCCTACGACCTGTTCGGCTTTACCCCGGAACTTCTGGAAAAGAGCCGCTACAGCGTGTTCGGTGAGATAGTGACTGACAAGGTGACCGACGAAATCGGTTTGGAGGGGGCAAAGTACATCGCTGTCGAATACCTCCCGGGTCAGTTTGACCAGAGGGCGGCATCGGCCGTTGACTGTGTCCACCTCATCGATCCGAAGGCCGAAATCAGCATCAAGAGTTCAAAGCTGCTCATAATCGACAATGATGCAAGTGAAGATGTTCTGGACAAGATCCGCCACTACGTCATAAATCCCGTTGAATCAAGGGAAAAGGACCTTGGGAAACTTTCGGACACAGAACATGCCGCAGTGAAACCGGTACCTGTACTGGAAGGATTCAGGGAAATGGAGGGTGGAGCCTTGAAGGATTTCTGCAAGAAGATGGGGCTCGCTATGAACGAGGATGACCTTGCAGAAGTGGTGAGGTATTTCACCGCAGAGGGACGTGACCCCAACGAAACGGAACTCAGGATCCTGGACACTTACTGGAGCGACCACTGCCGGCACACCACCTTCACCACGGAACTCGAGGACATTTCGATTGAGGATTCCTTCATAAAGGAAGACATCGAGGGCACGATGAATCTGTACCTTAAGATGCGGAAGGATCTAGGGCGAGAAAACAAGGGACTCAACCTCATGGACATGGCCACCATCGGTGCAAGGTATCTCAGGAAGGCCGGGAAGTTGGACGACATGGAGGTCAGCGAGGAGAACAATGCCTGCAGCATATTCATTGATGTGGATGTAGAGGGGACCGTTGATCGTTGGCTTCTCATGTTCAAAAACGAGACTCATAATCATCCCACGGAGATCGAGCCGTTCGGTGGTGCTGCGACCTGCCTTGGCGGAGCCATCAGGGATCCACTGTCCGGCCGCTCCTATGTCTATCAGGCCATGCGTGTCACCGGAGCTGGTGACATCTACAAGAAAGTCTCCGAGACCATTCCCGGTAAACTTCCACAGAAGGTGATCACCAGGAAAGCCGCGGCAGGATATTCAAGTTACGGCAACCAGATCGGCCTCGCCACCACCCATGTCAGGGAGATATTCCATGACGGGTACACCGCCAAGAGGATGGAGGTGGGTGCTGTCGTAGGTGCCGTGAAGGCCTCTAACGTAAGAAGGGAAAGCCCGAAGCCTGGGGATGTGGTACTTATGCTCGGAGGGCGTACCGGACGGGATGGAATCGGAGGAGCAACAGGTTCGTCGAAAGAACACACGGAAGAATCCCTCGAGACCTGCGGAAGCGAAGTCCAGAAAGGAAATCCGCCGGAGGAGAGGAAGCTTGAAAGACTATTCCGCAGGCCAGAAGTGACCCGTCTCATAAAGAAATCGAACGATTTCGGAGCGGGCGGAGTGAGTGTTGCCATCGGAGAGCTTACCGCAGGACTTGACATCTATCTGGACAGGGTACCCGTAAAATACAGCGGAATGAACTCCACCGAACTGGCGATCAGCGAGTCCCAGGAAAGGATGGGAGTGGTGATCGAGGCTAAGGATGAAGAGAAGTTCAAAGAATACTGCCATTCTGAAAACATAGAGGTGACCCATGTGGCTGAAGTGACCGACACCGAGAGGATGAGGATGTACAACGGTGGGAAGCTTGTCGTTGACCTCAGGAGAGATTTCATCGACAGTGCAGGAGCGAAGCATTATTCAAAGGCCATAATAGGTGCAGTGGACGGAACCGATCCCTTCTACCGTGACATTCCCGGGAAGAACCTTAAGGAGAAGATGTTTGCAAACCTCCAGGATCCCAATGTCACCAGCCAGAAGGGCCTTATCGAGATGTTCGATTCCACCATCGGCCGCTCGACGGTGCTCATGCCTTTCGGAGGCGAGCTCCAGACCACCGAAACACAGGTCTCTGTCCAGAAGCTGCCGGTCGATAGTTTCACGAACACCGCCAGCATGATGGCTTTCGGCTTCAATCCGGACCTCTGCGAATGGAGCCCCTACCACGGTGCTGCATATTCATTCATAGAGGCTTGCAGCAAGGTTGTCGCAGCCGGCGGAGACTGGCGGACCATGAGATTCTCCTGCCAGGAATATTTTGAAAGGATGACTTCCGACCATCACACCTGGGGCAAGCCAGCCGCTGCTCTCCTAGGAGCACTGAAGATGCAGGAAGCCTTCGGTCTTCCTTCCATCGGCGGTAAGGATTCCATGAGCGGATCGTTCGAAACGGAGCATGGCCCTATCCATGTCCCTCCGACCCTGATCGCTTTCGGTATCACCCCTGTAAAGGCAGACAAGGTAATATCCCCTGAATTCAAGTGGGAAGGTGACCGGCTGTACCTTGTCAGGCACACTCCCCTCGAGAACAGGATGCCGAATGTGGAACAGCTCAAGAAGAACTGGGACAATATTCGGAAAAAGATCGATGACGGGACGATCGTGGCCGCATGGGCGGTTGGATTCGGCGGAGTGGCGGAGGCCCTTTGCAAGATGAGCTTCGGAAACGCATTCGGTTTCGATGTCAAACTTGACGAAGAGGATCTATTCAACCTGTCTTACGGATCGATTGTTATCGAGACTGATGGTGAAGTTGATTTCGACAATGCAATTCTCCTTGGAGATGTAACTTCAGGAGAGGATGGGAATGTCAGGGTCAACGGCACTTCCATCTCCATTTTCGAACTCATGGATTTCAATGGTTCCCTCTTCGAAAAGGTCTATCCTGCAGTCAGCGAACCTTCTTCCAGGAGGCTCCTGCCCCGCGGAATGGAAGGTGTCAAGCCTTACAAGGCAAAGAAAGCGGACCTCGAGTACAAGGGACCTGCGGTTGAAAAGGTCATTGCATATATTCCCGTGTTCCCCGGAACCAACTGCGACTATGATTCGGCCAAGGCATTCCGCAAAGCCGGAGCAGAGGTACGCACCAGCGTGTTCCGCAACCTGACCGACAAGGATGTCTTCGAATCAATCGATGAGATGGCCAGGAATATCGATGAGTGCCAGATACTCATGCTGGCTGGAGGCTTCTCTGCCGGCGACGAGCCTGACGGAAGCGGAAAGTTTATTGCCAACGTGCTCAACAATGCAAAGATAGCCTCATCGATTGAAGGCCTGATCGCCCGTGGAGGACTGATCCTTGGAATCTGCAACGGTTTCCAGGCCCTGGTCAAGTCTGGCCTCCTGCCTTATGGAGAACTGGGCAAAGTCACCAAGGACTCCCCCACCTTGTTCCGCAACGACATCAACAGGCATATATCCCAGATGGTCACCACCAGGGTTTCAACCACCAACTCTCCCTGGTTGCGCGGAATGGCGATCGGAGACGAATACACAATTCCAGTCAGCCATGGTGAAGGCAAATTCGTTGTCAGCGAGGAACTTGCCCGGGAACTCTTTGCAAATGGGCAGGTGGCATTCCAGTACGTGGATCCGATTTCGGATGAGCCCACCATGGAGTCGCCCTACAATCCCAACGGCTCAAGTTACGCCATAGAAGGTATCATCAGCCGTAACGGTCAGATCCTTGGAAAGATGGGCCACAGCGAGCGTTACGAGCAGGGTCTGTTCAGGAACATAGAGGCTGACCTCGAGCAACCATTGTTTGAAAATGCAGTCAAATACTTTAAGAAATAAGAAGCGATGAAAAAGTACACATGCGATGTCTGCGGGTACGAATATGACCCTGCAGTCGGCGATCCGGACAACGGAATCGCTCCCGGAACAGCCTTTGAAGACCTCCCCGAGGATTGGGTCTGCCCTCTTTGTGGAGTCGGAAAAGAAGACTTCTCCCCTGCGGAATAAGAGTTTTGTAAATCAGAATCATTTGAGATGAGGAATCTATATCTGACGAACACCCTGACCAAGAACAAGGAACTGTTCAAACCGGTTAACGAAGGGCATGTGGGCATGTATGTTTGCGGCCCGACAGTGTACGGTGATGCCCATCTGGGCCACGCCAGGCCGGGAGTGACTTACGATGTACTGTTCAAGCTCCTGAGACATCTCGGTTACAAGGTTCGTTATGTCCGCAATATTACTGACGTAGGCCATCTCGAACATGATGCCGATGAAGGTGAGGACAAGATCAGCAAGAAAGCAAGGCTGGAACAGCTGGAACCCATGGAGGTTGTCCAGAGCTACACTTTCCGTTACCATGAAGCAATGAGGCTCCTGAACGTCGCTCCTCCTTCGATCGAGCCCAGGGCGTCAGGACATATTATCGAACAGATAGAGACCATCAAGAAGATTCTCGATGCAGGCTATGCCTACATCTCCAACGGATCGGTGTATTTCGACGTTCAGAAATACAACGAGAAGCATCATTACGGGGTCCTCTCTGGCCGAAATCTGGATGACACTCTGGAAGGAACCCGTTCCCTGGATGGCCAGAGTGACAAGAAGGCCCCTTACGATTTTGCCCTTTGGAAAAAGGCCGAACCTGAGCACATAATGCACTGGCCGAGTCCATGGAGCGAGGGCTTCCCCGGCTGGCACCTGGAGTGCTCGGTGATGGGAGAGAAATACCTTGGAGAGGAATTCGACATCCACGGAGGTGGAATGGACTTGATGTTCCCTCATCATGAATGCGAGATTGCACAGAACGTTGCATGGAGAGGTACCCGTGGAGTCCGCTACTGGGTCCACAACAACATGATCACCATCAA